>NZ_JBHVFF010000135.1:0-21891 GCF_042801895.1 Streptomyces sp. NPDC057543
GAGGGAAGCGACGGGGAGCGTCGTTGACCGACGACAACGCCGGAGGCGGAGTCGCAGGGCGTCGGGAGCCCGTTCTCCATCGCGGGTGAGGTCGTAAGCCTGCCGCTCTCCGTCTGTACGCCGGGGCCCGGACGCCGCACGCGGTGTCCGGGCCCCGGTGCGTGCGGCCGCCGGTCGCTCGCGCCGGGGCGGCTGTCAGTGGCGTCTGGTAGGAATTTGGCTGTGAGCAGCGACAACGAGCGATCCGAGGACCCCGGGAGCGGGGCCCCGGAGCAGCTTGCGCTGATTCGGGAGACGGTACGGAAGGCGAAGGTGCCGCGGGCCAAGCCGCGGACCTGGCGCGGCGCCGCGCTCGCCAAGGAGCGGCCCGTCGCCCGGGTGCTGGTCAACAAGGGCGTGCTCCATCTCGACCAGTACTTCGACTACGCCGTCCCCGAGGAGCTCGACGCCGACGCACAGCCCGGGGTGCGGGTGCGGGTGCGATTCGGGGCCGGGGCGCGCAATGTCCGCGGCGGCCGGCGCGAAGGCGGCGGACTGATCGACGGATTCCTTGTGGAGCGGCTCGCCGAATCGGACTACCCGGGTGCCCTCGCCGCGCTCGCCTACGTCGTATCCCCCGAACCGGTGCTGGGACCGGAGCTGCTCGCCCTCTCGCGGGCCGTCGCCGACCGTTACGCGGGCAGCCTCGCGGATGTGCTGCAGCTCGCCGTGCCGCCCAGGAACGGACGGGCCGAGGCCAAACCCTCGCCCGAGCCGCTGCCCCCGCCGCCCGCCCCGTCGGCGGGGAGCTGGGAGCGATACGCACAGGGGCCCGCGTTCCTGCGTGCACTGGCCGAGAGCGGTGCGCCCCGGGCCGTCTGGACCGCGCTGCCCGGCCCGCACTGGCCCGAGGAGATCGCCCGGGCCATGGCCGCGACCCTCGCCTCCGGGCGCGGCGCACTCGTCGTCGTGCCCGACGGCCGGGCCGCCGGCCGGGTGGATGCCGCGCTCACCGAGCTGCTCGGCCGGGGACGCCACGCCCTGCTGACCGCCGACTCCGGACCGGAGAAGCGCTACCGGGAGTGGCTCGCCGTGCGGCGCGGCTCCGTGCGGGCGGTCGTCGGGACGAGGGCCGCGATGTTCGCCCCTGTCACCGATCTCGGCCTGGTCGCCGTCTGGGACGACGGGGACTCCAGCCACAGCGACGACAACGCCCCCTTCCCGCACGTCCGGGAAGTGCTCGAACTACGAGCCGCGTACGGCCGGTGCGCGTTCCTGCTCGGCGGCACGAACTGCACCGTGGAAGCCGCCCAGCTGGTGGAGAGCGGCTGGGCGCTCCCACTGCGCGCGGACCGGGAACAGCTGCGGAGCGCGGCGCCCCTGGTGCGTACGGTCGGCGACGGGGAGCTGGCGCGGGACGGGGCCGCGCGGGCGGCCCGGCTGCCCAGCCTGGCCTGGCAGACGGTACGGGACGGGCTGCGCGAGGGTCCCGTCCTGGTACAGGTGCCGCGCCGCGGATACGCGCCCCGCCTCGCCTGCGAGCGCTGCCGTGAACCCGCTCGTTGCCGGCACTGCGCCGGACCGCTCCAGGCACCGGATCAGCGGGATCTCGACTGCGCCTGGTGCGGACGGGCCGAGACCGCCTGGCACTGCGTCGCCTGCGGCGGGAGCCGGCTGCGGGCCCAGATCGTCGGGGCCCGGCGCACCGCCGAGGAGCTCGGCCGGGCGTTCCCGGCCGTGCCGGTGCGGACGTCGGGCCGTGATCACATCCTGGACTCGGTGCCGGACGTGCCCGCCCTGGTCGTCAGCACCCCGGGCGCCGAACCCGTCGCCGAGGGCGGCTACGCGGCCGCGCTGCTACTGGACGGGTGGGCGATGGTCGGCCGCCCCGACCTGCGGGCCGGTGAGGAGGCGCTGCGCCGCTGGACGGCCGCGGCGTCGCTGGTGCGCGGGCAGCCGGAGGGCGGCACGGTGGTGATCGTCGCCGAGCCCACCCTGCGGCCGGTGCAGGCCCTGGTGCGCTGGGACCCGGTCGGGCACGCCCGCCGCGAGCTGGCGGAGCGGGCCGAGCTCGGCTTTCCGCCGGTGTCCCGGATGGCTTCGGTGACCGGTTCGCCGGAGGCGCTCGCCGCGTTCCTCACGGCCGCCGAACTGCCGCCGGACGCCGAGGTGCTCGGCCCGGTCCCGGTGCCGGGCGCCGAACCCGGCAGGCCCCGCAGGCCCGGGGACGCACCGCCGGGCGAGTCGTGGGAGCGGGCCCTGCTCAGGGTGCCTCCGGGGAGCGGGGCGGCGCTGGCGGCCGCGTTGAAGGCGGCGCAGGCGGCGCGGATGGCCCGGGGGAGCGGTGAACAGGTCCGGATCCGGGTGGATCCGCCGGACATCGGGTGACGACGGGGCGGGACCGGGGGCGCAGACGCGGCTGCCCCGCCGGGCGTCGGGCGCGGCGGGGCAGAAGGCCGGGTGGCGCGGTCAGCCGTTGCGTGGGCCGGGGAAGGCGCCCGGGCGCAGGTCCTCGCGCAGTGCCGGGTGGTCCGCCGACGGCTGCGGTGGCATGGAGCGTGCGGCAGGCACGGCGGGCAGCTGTGGCGTACCGGTGGAGCCGGGCGCCATGGGCAGGGGGCGCGCCACCGCGGTCTCGGGAGCGGCGGTCTCGGCCGCCGGTCCCGGCTGGCGGGCGTTGCGGCGGGCGCCGTAGCGGCGGTGCACCGCCTGCTTGGTGACCCCGAGCGCGGAGCCCACCGCGTCCCAGGAGAAGCCGAGCGAGCGGTCGAAGTCCACTGCCGCGGTGACCAGGGTCTCGACGCTGTCGCGCAACTCCTGGGCCAGCCTGACGGTGGGGGCCGGGGCCCGGCCGTAGACGACGAAGCCCGTGGACGGGCCGGAGCGGCGCGGACGGTAGACGTTGCCCAGTTGGGCGGTGAGCGTGCGCAACGCGTCCACCTGCCGCCGGACCCGCTCGATGTCCCGCACCAACAGATGCAGGCTGGCCCTCGCTTGGGCGTCGTGGGTTGCGTGGTCGGCCATGAAGAAGCCTCTCGAACCGGCGTTGAAAGGGATCGGGCCGCACCGTGGCGGCTCGCTTCGGTCAATCTCTCTTGACCAACGCATCACCCGTGGATCTGGTCACGCTGGAGGGGCGCATGCGCATATCGAAGGGGCGCACGGTGATGCGTACGCCCCCCGGGCATACGGCCCATAGACTTGTGCGTTGCTCGTCACCGTACGTTTCGGCCTGAGAGGCAGTCAGCCACCCATGAAGCTCGTCTTCGCAGGCACCCCCGAGGTAGCCGTACCCGCCCTGGACGCCCTGATCGCCTCCGGCCGGCACGAGGTGGCCGCCGTCGTCACCCGGCCCGACGCCCCCGCCGGGCGAGGCCGCCGGCTGGTCGCCAGCCCCGTCGCCGAGCGGGCCGAGGAGGCCGGGATCGAGGTGCTCAAGCCGGCCCGCCCGCGCGACGAGGACTTCCTGGCGCGGCTGCGGGAGATCGGCCCGGACTGCTGTCCCGTCGTCGCCTACGGGGCGCTGCTGCCCAGGACCGCGCTCGACGTACCCGCCCGCGGCTGGGTCAACCTCCACTTCTCGCTGCTGCCCGCCTGGCGCGGCGCGGCCCCCGTACAGCACGCGATCATGGCCGGGGACGAGGTGACCGGTGCGTCGACCTTCCTGATCGAGGAGGGGCTCGACTCCGGCCCGGTGTACGGCGTCCTCACCGAAGAAGTGCGGCCCACCGACACCAGCGGCGACCTGCTCACCCGGCTTGCGTTCGCCGGTGCGGGTCTCCTCGTCGCGACCATGGACGGCATCGAGGACAGCACGCTGCACGCCGCGCCGCAGCCCGCCGACGGCGTCACCCTCGCACCGAAGATCACCGTCGAGGACGCCCAGGTGCAGTGGTCCGCCCCCGCCCTGCGGGTCGACCGGGTGGTGCGCGGCTGCACACCCGCTCCGGGGGCGTGGACGCTGTTCCGCGGGGAACGGCTGAAGCTGATCCAGGCGGTGCCCGTACTGGACCGCGCCGACCTGGCCCCCGGCGAACTGTCGGCGGCCAAGAACAACGTGTACGTGGGCACCGGATCGCACGCCGTCGAACTGCTCTGGGTCCAGCCGCAGGGCAAGAAGCCGATGCGGGCCGCGGACTGGGCCCGCGGGGTGCGCATCGTCCATGGCGAGCTGCTGGGGAGCTAGCGGGATCCGCACCGGGGCGGCGACGTAGGCTGGGAGGGTTCGTCCTCTCACCATCAGCGGAGCACCTTTCACGTGAACGACCAGCAGCGTCGCCGTCCCGCCAAGCCGCATCGCCGGCCCAAGAAGGACCCCGTCCGGTTCCTCGCCTTCGAAGCGCTCAGGGCGGTCGACGAACGCGATGCGTACGCCAACCTCGTCCTTCCCCCGCTGCTGAAGAAGGCCCGGGCCAAGGGCGACTTCGACAGCCGGGACGCGGCGCTGGCGACCGAGCTGGTCTACGGGACGCTGCGCCGCCAGGGGACGTACGACGCGATCGTCGCCGCCTGCATCGACCGGCCGCTGCGCGAGGTCGATCCGCCGGTCCTCGATGTGCTCGACATGGGCGTGCACCAGCTGCTCGGCACCCGCATCCCCACCCACGCCGCCGTCTCCGCCAGCGTGGAGCTGGCCCGGGTGGTGCTCGGTGAGGGGCGTGCCAAGTTCGTCAACGCCGTCCTTCGGAAGGTCGCCGCGGACGATCTCGACGGCTGGGTGGCGCGCGTCGCCCCGTCGTACGACGAGGACGCCGAGGACCACCTCGCGGTCGTGCACTCGCATCCGCGGTGGATCGTGTCCGCCCTCTGGGACGCGCTGGGCGGCGGCCGCGCCGGGATCGAGGACCTCCTCGAAGCGGACAACGAACGGCCCGAGGTCACGCTGGTCGCCCGCCCCGGCCGCTCCACCACCGAGGAGCTGCTCACCGCCCTCGGCGACGGGAACGGCCTGCCCGGCCGCTGGTCGCCCCATGCCGTACGGATGGGCGAGGGCGGCGAGCCCGGCGCCCTCGCGGCCGTGCAGGAGGGCCGCGCCGGAGTCCAGGACGAGGGCAGCCAGCTGGTGGCCGCCGCCCTCGCCGACGCGCCGGTGGAGGGCAGCGACAGCCGCTGGCTCGACGGCTGTGCCGGGCCCGGCGGCAAGGCCGCCCTGCTCGCCGCCCTCGCCGCCGAACGCGGCGCCGCCCTGCTCGCCGCCGAGAAGCAGCCGCACCGGGCCCGCCTCGTCGAGCGCGCGCTGGCCGGCAATCCCGGCCCGTACCAGGTGATCACCGCCGACGGCACCCGCCCGCCGTGGCGGCCCGGCACCTTCGACCGGATCCTGATGGACGTGCCGTGCTCGGGACTCGGCGCGCTGCGCCGCCGTCCGGAGGCCCGCTGGCGCCGCCGCCCGGAGGACCTGGAGAGCTTCGCACCGCTGCAACGCGGGCTGCTGCGCGAGGCGTTGAAGGCGGTCCGCGTCGGCGGCATCGTCGGCTACGCGACCTGCTCGCCGCATCTCGCGGAGACCCGGGTCGTCGTCGAGGACGTGCTCAAGGGCCGGGGCGGAGAGCCGGTCGAGGCGGAGTGGGTCGACGCCCGCCCGCTGATGCCCGGCGTGCCCGCGCTCGGCGACGGCCCCGACGTCCAGCTGTGGCCGCATCTGCACGGCACGGACGCGATGTACCTGGCACTGCTGCGGCGCACCGCCTGACGGGTCCGGCGCGGGCGGAAAAGCCCGGATCGCGCGGAGTGGGCTGTCCGGATCGAGCGAACTGTAATGATCCCGTGAGGCTTTGGCCCGCACCGGGGCGGGGAAGTGGCGCCGAGCATGGCAGGCTTGGCACATGGCCCAGATCAACCCCAGCATCCTGTCCGCCGATTTCGCCCGTCTCGCCGAGGAGGCGAAGGCGGTCGAAGGCGCCGACTGGCTCCACGTCGACGTGATGGACAACCACTTCGTGCCCAATCTGACCCTCGGCGTGCCGATCGTGGAATCGCTCAGCCGGGCCACGGACACTCCGCTCGACTGCCATCTGATGATCGAGGAAGCGGACCGCTGGGCGCCGCAGTACGTCGAGGCGGGAGCCGGTTCCGTCACCTTCCACGTCGAGGCGGCGGCAGCCCCCGTACGACTTGCGCGGGAGATCCGGGCCAAGGGCGCCCGCGCCGCCATGGCGCTCAAGCCCGCGACGCCCATCGAGCCGTACGAGGACCTGCTCCCCGAGCTCGACATGCTGTTGATCATGACGGTGGAGCCGGGCTTCGGCGGCCAGGCGTTCCTGGACATCATGCTGCCGAAGATCCGCCGCACCCGTGAGCTGATCTCCAAGCACGGCCTCGAACTCTGGCTCCAGGTCGACGGCGGCGTCTCCGAGTCCACCATCGAGCGGTGCGCCGAGGCCGGTGCGGACGTGTTCGTCGCGGGTTCGGCGGTGTACGGGGCCGAGGACCCGGCCGAAGCGGTGCGCGCACTGCGGGCGCGGGCCGACGCGGCCACCGCGTCGGCGGCCTGGGCATGCGGCCACTGAAACCGGAAGCGGAGCCGGCAGCCGCTCCGGCCCCCGATTGCGGGTCGGACCGGCCAAGGGCAGATGAACGTGGTCCGACAGGACCGATCAAGGATCGCCGGATCTGACAGGATGAACGGCGTATCGAGAGTGTGAACAGCAGTGAGGAGATCGCGGTGTCTGCAATGTCGGCGGGCCGGTCCGCCCTGCGGATGGGGCCCGCGGAGCTGGTGCAGGCGGCGGCCATGGCCCGCCGCTTCTACCTCGAAGGAAAGTCGAAGATCCAGATCGCCGAGGAGTTCGGCGTCAGCCGCTTCAAGGTGGCCCGGGTCCTGGAGACGGCACTGGAACGCGACCTCGTGAGGATCGAGATCCGTGTCCCCGCCGAGCTGGACGCCGAGCGCTCCGACGCGCTCCGGGCCCGCTACGGGCTGCGTCACGCGGTCGTCGTCGAATCCCCCGCGGAGGAGCAGGACGACGCACCCGACCCGGAGAACCTGGGGGAGGTCGCGGCCGATCTCCTCGGCGAACTGGTGAACGAGGGCGATGTGCTCGGCCTGGCCTGGGGCCGCTCCACGATCCATATGGCGGCGGCCCTCGACCGGCTGCCGCCGTGCACGGTCGTGCAGCTCACCGGCGTGTACGACGCGGGGACGGCCGAGCGCGGCTCGGTCGAGGCGGTCCGCCGGGCCGCCCAGGTGGCCGGCGGTGAGGCCCACCCCATCTACGCCCCGATGCTGCTGCCCGACCCGGCCACGGCCGCCGCGCTGCGCCACCAGACCGGTATCGCCCGCGCCTTCGAGTACTTCGACAAGGTGACGGTCGCCGCGGTGTCCATCGGCTCCTGGGAGCCGGGCATCTCCACCGTCCACGACATGCTGACGGACGAGGAGCGCGCGCACTACGCGTCGCTCGGCGTCGCCGCCGAGATGTCCGCGCACCTCTTCGACACGGAGGGACGCCGGGTCGGCCGGGACCTGGGGGAGCGGTGCATCACGGTCGAGGCGGACCGACTGCGCCGGATCCCCGAGGTGGTGGCGATCGCGGGCGGCCAGCGCAAGGCCGCGGCGATCGGTGCGGTGCTGCGGTCCGGTCTGGTCACCAGCCTGGTGACGGACACGGCGGCGGCGGACTACCTGCTGACCGAGTCGGCGGCGCCGCGACGGCCGGCGCTGGAGCGGGCGGATCCGGACGGGGTCTGAGCGGGTGCGGGCGGCGGACGGCGGTGACTGATACCGGGGCCGCCCGGTGGCCGTTTCGTCCTCGGACGCCGAACGGGCCCGGACGCGGCCGAACCGTGCGGGTGACGGCGGGTGAGCCGCCCGGACGGCAGACGCGCGGCCCGGCGGTTCAGTCCTGGGCCACGCCCAGGACCGTGGCCTCGAGGTACTGCTCCGGCTTCTCGTACTGGCTCACATCGGCCGGGTTGTAGCGAGGGGTCTGCCGGGACCAGTCCAGGTTGCCGCGCATCCAGCTCCGCATCCCGTCCAGGTACGGCGTGAGCATCCAGGACAGCTGCGGGTACGCGGCCAGCAGCTCGGCCTCGGCGGTGAGGAACCGCTCCGTCTCCGCGGCGATCTCCGCGCAGACGTGTTCCAGTGCCTGCTGCTTGCCGTAACCGCGGTGGTGGCGGACCAGGTGGACGAGATTGTGGATCTCGCCGAGCACCTGCTCCTTCTCGTAGGAGTACACGTCGTTGGCCCAGCACACGACGTTGCACGAGGCTTCCAGCGCGGTGATGAACCGGGAGTCGTGGTGGATCGACTCGGGTGCCTCGATCCCGGCCACGATCTCTATCAGGTCCATGCAGACATGTATCGCGCCGGTGTGGCGGCGCTTGGCGATGTACGTCTCCTCGGGCGGCACGACACCCGCCTCACGGTTTCCCGCCTCCCAGGTGGTGGCCGTCGTGAGATACGTGATCAGGTGCCGGCCGAACCGGGCGCGCCAGTGTTCGGCCACGGTCGGAGTCGTCCGGTCCCACAGATCGACCAGGGCGACCACGGCGGCGGGGAGCTCCTCGTCCGGCACGCCGCCCGTACCGTTGCCCTCGATCACGGACCGCATCACCGCCACCACGTCCCGCACCCGCTCCGGGCTGCGGCCGAGATGACCGTCGTCGAGCTGGTCGTCGACGAGAAACAGCCACACGAACCAGTCGGCGACGAGGTCGAGATTCTTGCCGTCGGCGGTCGGGTACACCATGCCGACGAACGCTCCGAAGTCCGCCTGCTCGAAGCGTTCCCTGGCTGAATCCCGGTGCACCAGACCGGTGTTGCGGATCCAGGCGTCGAGATGGGCTCTGGTGTCCCCGACGTGTGGATTCGTTCGCTGGGGGAACGGGCAGTAGATATACGGCAGTTCGCTCTCCACGGCTGGGTCGTGATCCTCTCCGGTCGTATGGGTGACGGAAGTTGAGCCCCTTCCGCATGTTCCTCCGGGGCGACGTGGTGACCCACGGGACCTGCGGGTTTTGAAGCTACCCGACCCCTTGTCACCAGGTCCAGGGACGTTGATCGCGAATGATTCGAACGCGGCTCGGGTAGGGTCCGTCGGCAAGGCAGGCTCCACTTGCCCGGGACCCCCGCCACCGTTCCTTCGGAGGAATGTACGAACGCGGGGGGAATTTGCTGTGTCTTCGGGGAAGCGACCCGCTCCGTTTCGTGTGAAAAAATGAGTGTTATGCGTTTTCTTGAGCCCGGCACCGGTCGCTACACAGACTCCCCCTCGGTCCCGTACGACCTCACGTACGACGATGTCTTCATGGTCCCGGGCCGTTCGGCGGTCGGATCCCGCCAGGGTGTCGATCTCTCCTCACCCGACGGCAGCGGCACCACCATCCCTCTCGTCGTGGCGAACATGACGGCCATCGCGGGCCGCCGGATGGCCGAAACGGTCGCCCGCCGCGGCGGGCTCGTCGTCATCCCGCAGGACATCCCGATCGAGGTTGTCGCCGACGTCGTCTCCTGGGTGAAAACGCGGCACCTGGTGCTCGACACGCCGATCGTGCTGGCCCCCGGCCAGACGGTCGCCGACGCCCTGTCCCTGCTGCCCAAGCGCGCGCACGGCGCCGGCGTCGTCGTCGACGAGGAGCAGCGGCCCGTCGGTGTCGTCACCGATCACGACCTGACCGGCGTCGACCGCTTCACCCAGCTTTCCGAGATCATGTCCAGGGACCTGGTGCTGCTCGACGCGGACATCGACCCGCGTGACGCGTTCAACAAGCTCGACGGCGCCCACCGCAAACTCGCCCCCGCGGTCGACGCGAACGGCCGGCTCGTCGGCATCCTCACCCGGAAGGCCGCACTGCGCGCCACCCTGTACACCCCGGCCACCGACGCCGGCGGCAAGCTGCGGATCGCCGCCGCCGTCGGGATCAACGGCGATGTCGCGGGCAAGGCCAAGCAGCTCCTCGACGCGGGCATCGACACGCTCGTCGTGGACACCGCCCACGGCCACCAGGAGTCCATGATCAACGCGGTCCGGGCCGTTCGCGGGCTCGACCCGCAGGTGCCCGTCGTCGCGGGCAACATCGTCGCCGCCGAGGGCGTGCGCGACCTCGTCGAGGCCGGCGCGGACATCATCAAGGTCGGTGTCGGACCGGGCGCCATGTGCACCACCCGGATGATGACGGGCGTGGGGCGACCGCAGTTCTCCGCCGTCCTGGAGTGCGCCGCCGAGGCGAAGAAGTACGGCAAGCACGTCTGGGCCGACGGTGGTGTCCGCCACCCGCGCGATGTCGCGATGGCGCTCGCCGCGGGTGCGTCCAACGTGATGATCGGCTCCTGGTTCGCCGGTACGTACGAGTCGCCCGGCGACCTCCAGCAGTCCTCCGACGGCCGCTTCTACAAGGAGTCCTTCGGCATGGCGTCCGCCCGCGCCGTGAAGAACCGTACGTCGGACGAGTCGGCGTACGACCGGGCCCGCAAGGCACTCTTCGAGGAGGGCATCTCCACCTCGCGGATGTTCCTCGACCCGGCCCGGCCCGGCGTCGAGGACCTTGTCGACTCGATCATCGCGGGCGTCCGCTCCTCCTGTACCTACGCCGGTGCGGCCTCCCTGGAGGAGTTCGCCGAGAAGGCGGTCGTCGGGGTGCAGAGCGCCGCCGGATACGCCGAGGGCAAGCCGCTGCACGCCAGCTGGAGTTGATCCCGTAGTTCCGCAAAACCGTTGCCCCTCACGGCCGTTCGAGCCGTGGGGGGCAACGGTGTTTCCGGGTGTTCTCGTGGCTTGCACGGATGTCCGATTCCGGCCCCCGGATACCGCTCCGATCCGCCTCAACCTCGTTGGAATGTAAGTAACATGAAGCCCAATCAGCCGCCCGCTCCTCTGTGGTAAGGGATCTCATGTCCTTCTTCACCGATCTGGCCCATCAGTACATCGACGGCGAGTGGAGGCCGGGCAAGGGGTCCTGGGACATCATCGACTTCAATCCGTACAACGGGGAGAAGCTCGCCTCGATCACGGTCGCCACGGCCGACGAGGTGGACCAGGCCTACCGGTCCGCCGAGGCCGCGCAGCGGGCGTGGGGCGACACCAACCCGTACGCCCGGCGGCTGGTGCTGGAGCGGGCGCTGCGCGTCGTCGAGGAACGTGAGCCCGAGATCAGTGACGCGATCGTCGCGGAGCTGGGCGGCACCCGGCTGAAGGCGGCCTTCGAACTGCATCTCGCCAAGGAGTTCCTGCGGGAGTCGATCCAGCTCGCGCTGCGGCCCGTCGGACAGATTCTGCCCTCGCCGACCGAGGGCAAGGAGAACCGCGTCTACCGGGTGCCCGTCGGCGTCGTGGGCGTCATCAGCCCGTTCAACTTCCCGTTCCTGCTGTCGCTGAAGTCCGTCGCCCCCGCCCTGGCGCTCGGCAACGCGGTGGTGCTCAAGCCGCACCAGAACACCCCGGTCTGCGGCGGCACGCTGGTGGCGAAGGTGTTCGAGGAGGCGGGGCTGCCGGCCGGTCTCCTGAACGTCGTGGTCACCGACATCGCCGAGATCGGTGACGCGCTGCTGGAGCACCCCATTCCGCAGGTCATCTCCTTCACCGGCTCGGACAAGGTGGGACGGCACGTCGCCACGGTGTGCGCGGCGAACCTCAAGCGCGCGGTGCTCGAACTCGGCGGCAACAGCGCGCTCATCGTCCTCGACGACGCCGATCTGGACTACGCCGTGGACGCCGCGGTCTTCAGCCGGTACGTGCACCAGGGCCAGGTCTGCATGGCCGCGAACCGGATCCTGGTCGACCGGGCGGTGGAGAAGGAGTTCACCGAGAAGTTCGTCGCCAAGGTCGCGTCGCTGCGGGTCGGTGACCCGGCCGACCCGGAGACCGTGATCGGCCCGCTGATCAACTCCTCGCAGGCCGAGGCAATTTCCTCGCTCGTCGACCAGACCGTCGAGGCCGGTGCGACCGCCCTGCTGCACGGCCGGGCCGACGGCAACCTGGTGAGCCCGTCCGTGCTGACCGGGCTGGCCGCCGATTCCCCCGTCCTCTCCCAGGAGATCTTCGGGCCGGTCGCACTCCTCGTGCCCTTCGACGGTGACGACGAGGCGGTACGGATCGCCAACGACACCCCGTACGGCCTGAGCGGCGCCGTGCACACCGGCGACATCGAGCGCGGTGTACGGATCGGGCAGCGCGTCCACACCGGCATGATCCACATCAACGACGGAACGGTCCACGACGAGCCGATCGTCCCGTTCGGCGGCGAGAAGAACTCCGGCCTCGGCCGCCTGAACGGCGATTCGATGGTCGATGCCTTCACCACGCAGAAGTGGATCTCGGTACAGCACGGCCGCTCGCAGTTCCCGTTCTGACCGGTCACCGGATGCGGTGAGCGCGCCCGGCGGGGTGGCGCCATGGTCTACTTCGGGGGCGGCTCCTGCCGCCCCCGACACCGGCCATCGCAGAGAAGTGAACCGCCCGAAGTGCGCCTGAACGACCTCGACGAACGCATCGTCCACGCCCTCGCCGAAGACGCCCGGCGCTCCTACGCGGACATCGGCGCGATCATCGGTCTGTCCGCACCCGCCGTGAAGCGCCGGGTGGACCGGTTGCGCGCCGAGGGCGCGATCACCGGCTTCACGGTGCGGGTGGACCCGGCGGCGCTGGGGTGGGAGACCGAGGGGTTCATCGAGATCTACTGCAGCCGGAACACGTCGCCGGAGGCGATCAAGCGGGGGCTCGCCCGGTATCCGGAGATCGCCTCGGCCTCCACCGTGACGGGCGAGGCCGATGCGATCGTGCAGGTCTTCGCCGCGGACATGCGCCACTTCGAGCAGGTGCTGGAGCGGATCGCGGGCGAGCCGTATGTGGAGCGGACGAAGTCCGTGCTGGTGCTTTCGCCGTTGCTCAGGCGGTACTCGTCGGGGGCGCCGGAGTAGGGCGCCGCGCGGCGGCCGGTGGCCGCTGCGTCCTCAATCGCCGGACGGGTTCGATGTGCCGGACGGCCTTGATCCGCCGGGCGGGCCGAGATCTGTGTCACCTGCTTGACCTGCGAAGACGTCGAGCGCAATGAATCGCCGCCACCGGCCGTCGGCGCGCAATGGATCGATGGTGTGCGCGCAACGGTCGTGCCTTGTCGGGCCCGCGCGGTGGACCGTACCGTCTAGGGGAATGATCTCGGCCACGGCCGAGATCTTCCGCACCCTCCTACGTCCCGCCCCGCCCGCACCGTCCGAGGTCAGCCATGCCGCCGTTGCGCACCGCCCTGCTCCAGAGCTCCGGACGACCCGGGCACGTGGACGAGAACATCAAGGTGCTCGACGGAGCGGCGCGGCGGGCTGCGGAGGCCGGGGCCCGGCTGCTGGTCTGCCCCGAGCTGTTCCTGACCGGGTACGCGATCGGGCGCGATGTTCCCCGGCTGGCCGAACCGGCCGACGGTCCTTCCGCCCGGGCGGTCGCCGAGATCGCCGTACGGCACGGGCTCGCGGTCCTCTACGGCTACCCGGAGCGTGCGGGCGAGGAGATCTTCAACGCCGCACAGCTCATCGGGCCGGACGGCGCGGCGCTCGCGAACTACCGCAAGACCCACCTCTTCGGCTGCTTCGAGCAGGAGTGGTTCACCCCGGGCGAGCAGCCCGTCGTCCAGGCCGAACTCGACGGCGTCCGCATCGGGATCGTGATCTGCTACGACGTCGAGTTCCCGGAGAACGTCCGTGCGCACGCCCTCGCGGGCACGGGTCTGCTGCTGGTGCCCACCGCGGTGATGCACCCCTTCCAGTTCGTCGCCGAGTCCGTCGTGCCGGTGCGCGCCTTCGAGAGCCAGCTGTACGTGGCGTACGTCAACAGGACCGGCCCGGAAGGTGAGTTCGAGTTCGTCGGGCTGAGCTGCCTGGCCGGTCCCGACGGCACCGTCCGCAGCCGCGCCGGACGTGGCGAGGAGCTCGTCATCGGTGAGGTCGACCCCGAGTTCCTGAGCGCGTCACGCGCCGCCAACCCGTATCTGCGCGATCGGCGCCCCGGTCTGTACGGCTCCCTCGTCTGAACCCGTCACCCCCGTTCCGTCTTTTTTTGTGCAAGGAGTCCGTACCCCATGACGTCCACGGTGCCCAACGCCGTCCAGCACACCGACGCCACCGAGCCGATCACCATGTTCGGGCCGGACTTCCCTTACGCGTACGACGACTTCCTGGCGCACCCCGCGGGCATCGGACAGATACCGGCGACCGAGCACGGCACCGAGGTCGCCGTCATCGGGGGCGGGCTCTCCGGCATCGTCGCCGCGTACGAGCTGATGAAGATGGGGCTCAGGCCCGTCGTCTACGAAGCGGACGAGATCGGCGGCCGGCTGCGTACGGTCGGATTCGACGGCTGCGGCTCCGAACTCACGGCCGAAATGGGCGCGATGCGGTTCCCGCCGTCCTCCACCGCGCTCCAGCACTACATCGACCTGGTCGGCCTGGAGACGAAGCCGTTCCCCAACCCGCTCTCCCCGGCCACCCCGTCGACCGTCGTCGACCTCAAGGGCACCTCGCACTACGCGCGGACCGTCGACGATCTGCCGCAGGTCTACCGCGAGGTGATGGACGCCTGGAACCGGTGTCTGGAGGAGGGTGCGGACTTCTCCGACATGAACCGGGCGATGCGCGAACGCGATGTGCCGCGCATCCGGGAGATCTGGGCGGAGCTCGTCCACAAGCTCGACAACCAGACCTTCTACGGATTCCTCTGCGACTCCGACGCGTTCAAGTCGTTCCGTCACCGGGAGATCTTCGGCCAGGTCGGCTTCGGCACCGGCGGCTGGGACACCGACTTCCCCAACTCCATCCTGGAGATCCTGCGCGTCGTCTACACCGAGGCGGACGACCACCACCGCTCCATCGTCGGCGGCAGCCAGCAGCTCCCGCTGCGGCTCTGGGACCGCGAACCGCAGAAGATCGTCCACTGGCCGCTCGGCACGTCGCTGTCCTCGCTGCACGGGGGCGAACCGCGACCTGCCGTGACCCGGCTGCACCGCACAGCCGGGAACCGGATCACCGTCACCGACGCCACCGGCGACATCCGCACCTACCCGGCCGCCGTCTTCACCGGGCAGTCCTGGCTGCTGCTCTCGAAGATCGACTGCGACGACGCGCTCTTCCCGATCGACCACTGGACGGCGATGGAGCGCACCCACTACATGGAGTCGTCGAAGCTGTTCGTCCCCGTCGACCGGCCGTTCTGGCTGGACCGGGCCGTCGACGACACAGGGGTGCCCACCGGGCGCGACGTCATGTCGATGACGCTCACCGACCGGATGACCCGGGGAACGTACCTCCTGGACGACGGCCCCGACCGGCCCGCCGTCATCTGCCTCTCGTACACCTGGTGCGACGACAGCCTGAAGTGGCTGCCGCTCTCCCCGAACGAGCGCATGGACGTCATGCTCAAGTCGCTCGGCGAGATCTATCCGGGCGTCGACATCAGGAAGCACATCATCGGCAACCCGGTGACGGTCTCGTGGGAGAACGAGCCCTATTTCATGGGGGCGTTCAAGGCCAACCTGCCGGGCCACTACCGCTACCAGCGACGGTTGTTCACCCACTTCATGCAGGACCGGCTGCCCGCCGACCGGCGGGGGCTGTTCCTCGCGGGCGACGACATCTCCTGGACGGCCGGATGGGCCGAGGGCGCCGTACAGACCGCGCTCAACGCCGTCTGGGGCGTGATGACCCAGTTCGGCGGCGCGACCGATGCGACGAACCCCGGCCCCGGCGACGTCTTCGACGACATCGCCCCGGTCGAACTCCCGGAGGACTGAGGCTGGTTTGCGACCCGTACGGGTCACGCGGGTCGGCAGACGCTGCGCTGCCGGCCCAGGCCCGAGATCTCGACCTCCATCACATCGTCCGGACCCAGGTAGGGGAAGCGCCCGGACAGCGCCACACCCTGCGGGGTACCGGTGTTGATGACGTCGCCGGGCTCCAGCACCAGGTACTGCGACAGATGGTGCACCAGATGTGCCACGCTGAAGATCATGTCCGCGGTGCTGGAGTCCTGCCGCGGCTCCCCGTTGACGTAGCTGCGCAGCCGCAGCTGCTGCGGGTCACCGACCTCGTCGGCCGTCACCAGCACCGGGCCCAGCGGATTGAACGTGGCGCAGCTCTTGCCCTTGGACCACTGGCCGCCCGACTCCTCCAGCTGGAAGGCGCGCTCGGAGACGTCGTTGCTGACGGCGTAGCCCGCGATGTGCGCGGCGGCGTCGGCGGGGGAGTCCAGGTAGGAGGCGCGGCGGCCGATGACGACGGCCAGCTCCACCTCCCAGTCGGTCTTCTTCGAGCCGCGCGGGATCAGCACGTCGTCGTACGGGCCGACGATCGTGTTCGGCGACTTGTAGAAGAGGATCGGCTGCTCGGGCGGCTCGCTGCCCGATTCCGCCGCGTGGGCCGCGTAGTTCTGGCCGATGCAGAGCAGCGCGGAGGGGCGGGCCACCGGGGCGCCGATCCGCTGACCCGTGATGTCGATTCCGGGGAGCGTCGGCTCGGCGGGGACCAGGTGCGGATTGTCGGCGAGCGCGGCGAGGAACGCGCCGTCGATGTCGTCGATGATGCCGGACAGGTCGTGGTGGCGGCCTTCGGGGCAGATGGCGACGGGGCGTTCATGGCCCGGTTCGCCGATGCGCATCAGTCGCATGAGGGTGAACTCTCCTGACAGGTAGGGGGGATCGGGGGTACGGACCGTTCCGGCCGGCAGCCCTGGGGTCTTCGTTCGGATCAGGCCGGATCAGGGAGCGGCCCGCCGCGGAGCGGCTGATGTCACCGCGGTGCCGTGCATCGCAAGGCGCAGGAAAGAGGCATGGCGGAGTCGATGGGGTCTCCCCTGCTCGAGCGGAGCCGAGAGCCGGGGGAGGACTGACGACGACGCGGCGAGGCGCGGCGCCGGGGCAGGCGAGCCCGGCGTGATCCGAACGAGAGGTCCTAGTGCAGACGGGTGAGGGCGTCGGCGGTGACGGCGTGGACCGGGGGGCGCCCGGCGAGCAGCCGCAGCACCTCGTTGACGGCGCTCATGCCGAGCCGCTGCCGGCATTCGACGCTGCCCGCCGCCTGATGCGGGGTGAGCAGCACATTCGGCAGGGAGCGGAACGGATGGCCGACGGGCAGCGGCTCGGTGTCGAAGACGTCGATCGCCGCGTCGAGCCGGCCCGACGACACCTCGGCCAGGAGCGCGTCCTCGTCGACCAGCCATGACCTGGCGGTGTTCACCAGGCCCGCTCCGTCCGGCATCAGCGCCAGCTGCTCGGCGCCGATCATCCGGCGGGTCTCCTCGGTGACCGGCGCGTGCACGGCGACGATCCTGCTGTGCGACAGCAGCGTTCGAAGCGGTACGGACCGCACGCCGAGCGCCTCGGCGTCCGCGTCGCAGAGGTACGGATCGGTGACGCTCACCCGCGCCCCCATCGCCCGGACCAGGGCGATGTAGGCACGTCCGGTGCGGGAGGCGCCGATCACGCCGATGTCGCTGCCGTGGATCTCGTGGCGCGGCGGGGCCTCGCTCGCCATCGCCCACTCCAGCCCGCCGCGCAGCGCGTGGTCGAAGCGCTGGATGCGGTGCAGCAGCGAGAGTGTGAACGCGAGCGCCACCTCGGCGACCGGGCGGGCCATCTCGTCCCCGGCCTGGGTCACCAGGATGCCCCGCCGGAACACCTCTTCTGTGACATAGGGGGCGACAGCCGAGCCGGTGTGCGCCACCAGCTCCAGCCGGTCGGCCGAGGCGAGGAGTCCGGCGTCCACTCGGGGCGCGCCCCACGAGGTGATCAGCGCCCGGGCTCCCGGCAGCGCCGCGGTCACCGCCGCCCGGTCGCGATGGTCGTCCAGGACTGTCAGCTCCGCCGCCCGCTCCAGCTCCCGCCACACCTCGGCGGTGAAGAACTGGGCCCGCAGGCCCGGAGGTACGGCGACGACCACCCGGGAAGGGGCGGCTGGATCAGGAGAGCCAGGCATCGAGGTGCTCCGCAACGAAGGCGTCATCGGTCAGCCAAGGGTAGGCCGCGGCCACCCGGCTGATCTCCTCAGCCTGGCCGGGGGAGAGCGTCTCGGCCGGGTCCAGGCACCGGATGTTCGCCAGCAGTCCCTGGCGGCGCAGCACTTCGTGCACCCCGGCGATGCAGCCGCGGAACGCGCCGCGCACATCGAAGACCGCGCTGTTGGCATCGGTCAGTTCGGAGCGGCGCGCCAGGCAGCGCAGCATCGCCTCGTGGTCCCCGCCGCGCGCCTTGCGGACGTCGTCGAGGAGGGTCACCGCGGAGCTCGTCCAGACGGCCCACTGGCCGAGGAGGCCGCCCGCGAACCAGCGCGGCTTGCCGCCGGCCGTCTCGTACGGGGTGAGCAGATCACCGATGATGTCGTCGTCGTTGCCGGTGTAGAGCGCCACCTCGTCGGCGCGGTCCGCGGCGGCCACCGCCCGTACGACATCGGCCGTGCGGTACCGGTCGAACGGGGCGATCTTCACCGCGACCGTGTTCGGCAGGTCGGTGAACGCGGACCAGAAACCGGGCGACAAGTACCGTCCGCCGACGGCTTCTTGGAGATAGAAGCCGATCACCGGCAGCACCTCGCCGACCGCCCGGGCCCGTTCCAGCAGACCCTTCTCGTCCGCACCGGGCACGGCCGGGCTGAGCAGCACCGCGTTGTAGCCGAGCCCGGCGGCGGTCTCGGCCTCGGCGACGGCCTGCGCCGTGTATCCGCAGGCACCGGCGACCTTGATGAACGGGCGTTCGGCCTCGGCGTCGATCGTCTCGGCGGCGAGCTCCAGGACCGGCCGGAACAGACCGACCTCCGGCTCACGTATCTCGAACTGGGTGGTGTGCACGGCGACGGCGACCCCGCCCGCCCCCGACCCGAGGTAGTAGCGGGTCAGCGCCCGCTGCCTGCGCTCGTCGAAGGAGCCGTCGTCGTGCAGGGCCAGCGGGTGCGCGGGGATCACGGCGCCGTGGGCGAGTGCGTCCAGCGCGCCGGAGAGGGCGGGGGCGGACGGGAGGGAGGGAGTGGACATGGGGTGGATCAGAACCTTCCGTCACGGACCTGGAACTTGGTGGGCTTGCCGGAGAGCGGCAGCCCGCGGCGCAGCCAGTCGGCCTGCCACTCGACGAGTGTGCGCAGCGCGACGTCCGGGTAGCCGAAGAGCGCGTGGCAGCGGCTCGCGTCGGAGAGCAGCGCGGTCGGCGCCTCCTCGCCCTCGAAGACCGGCTCCTTGCCGAACTCCTCGCCGAACCACTGGGCGATGCGGCGCACCGAAGCGGTCTCCGGGCCGGTGAGGTTGAGGGTGAACGCCTCGCCGTCGGTGGCGTGCAGCAGCGAGCGCAGGGCGACCTCGTTGGCGTACCCCTGCCACACCACATTGGCGTGCCCCGTCGTCACATCCACGGGCTCGCCCGCCTGCACGCGGTAGGCGATGTCGGCGAGGACGCCGTAGCGCAGGTCGACCGCGTAGTTGAGGCGGATGTTGGCGACCTTGGTTCCCCGGGTCAGCGCCGCGTGGCCGAAGATCCGCTCCCGGCCCAGGCACGACATGGCGTACTCGCCGACCGGACCGACCGGGTCGGACTCGGTGCAGCCGCCGGAGGAGACCGGCACCAGCGGGTACACATTGCCGGTGGAGAACGCGGCGATCCGCGAACCCGACCAGCGGCGCGCCACCCGGTCCGGCATCGCGGCGTTCACGGCCCATGCGTGCGAAGGCGCCCCGGCCGAACCGAACTTGGCGCCGACCATGAAGACGACGTTCCCGGCGTCCGGCAGTTCGGCCAGGTCGGCGGCCGGGTCCATCAGGTCGAAGGCGACGGTGGAGACCCCGGCGGCCTCCAACTCGTCGGCAGCGGTCCTGTCGGACCAGCGGGAGACCGCGTACACGGTCACATCCGTACGGCCCGCGGCGTCCAGCGCCCGGCGGGCCAGCCGGCACAGGCTGGGGCCCATCTTGCCGCCCGCGCCGAGCACCAGCAGATCGCCTTCGAGCCGGCCGAGGTCGGCGACGAGCGCGGGGGAGGGGGTGGCGAGCCGCTCTTCGAGAGCGGCCTCATCGGTGAACATTCGTAGCTATCCCTTGATTCCGGACGCGGTGACGCCCTCGGTGAAGTAGCGCTGTCCCACCATGTACGCGGCGAAGATGGGCACGAACGCGATGACGGAGCCGGAGAGCACCACATTGAGCGGCACGTTCTGCTGCTGGAGCGAGGCGATGCCGACGGTGAGGGTGCGCATGTCGGTCGACTGGCCGATGACCAGCGGCCACAGGAAGTCGTTCCAGTGCCACAGGAAGACGAAGACGCCGAGCGTGGCGAGGATCGGCTTCAGCAACGGCAGCACGATCCGGTAGAAGATCTGCCACTCGCCGCAGCCGTCGAGCCGGGCCGCCTCGAAGAGCTCGTCCGGCAGCCCCTGGATGAACTGGCGCATCAGGAAAACCGCCTGGGCGTTGGCCAGGGTCGGCACGATCAGACCCCAGTACGTGTCCACGCCGCCCAGCTTCGCGATCATCGCGAACGTCGGGATCATCGTGACGTGGTACGGGACCATCACCATCGACAGGAACGACCAGAACATCGTCTCCCGGCCCGGGAAGCGCTTCTTGGCGAAGGCGTACCCGGCGAGCGAGGCGAGCAGCAGCACGCCGACGACCGAGACGACCGAGTAGAGCAGGGTGTTGACGAGCCAGCGCGGCACGTCCTGGGAGTTCATGACGGTGCCGTACGCCTCGCCGGTCAGCGGCCACGGCAGCAGGCTGCCGGGGAACTCGACCGCCGCGGACGGCTTCAGCGAGAGCACGACCATCGCGTAGAACGGGAAGATCGTCACGATGGCGGCCACCGTCAGCAGCGCGGCGCGCGCGATCCGGCCGGCCGGGGTGGCGCGCATGCCGTGCGGGACGGTGTCCTGCTCCGAGAGCTTGCGCAGCTTGCGTTCGGCCCGGCGCGCGGCCCGGTCGGGCGTCGCGGGAGCCTCGCTCGCCGGAGGGGTCTCGGTCTCTGCGGGTGCTGCCGTCATGGTCACTGGTCCTTCCCGATCACGAGCCGCTGGATCACCGCGACCACCACGGTCAGCGCGAAGAGCGCGACGCCGATGGCGGAGGCGTAGCCCAGGTCGAAGTACTTGAAGCCCGCGTCGTAGAGCTGGAAGACGAGCGTGTAGCTGGCGTTGGCGGGGCCGCCGCCGGTCATCGTGTAGACCGCGTCGAAGACCTGGAACGAGGCCGTCGTCTCGATCACGGCGAGGAAGAACAGGGCGGGCTTGAGCTGCGGCAGCACGATGTACCGGAACCGCTGCCAGGGGCCCGCGCCGTCGGTGAGGGCCGCCTCCTCCAGCTCCCGCGGGATGTCCTGCATCCGGGCCAGCAGGATGAGCATCCCGTATCCGAAGCGGGACCAGACGCCGACGATCGCGAGCGCGGGCAGCACCAGCACGTCGTCGGAGAGCCAGGAACCCTCGGACATCCCGAACCAGCTCATCAGCGTGGGCCACGGGCCGCCGGTCGAGAAGATCCAGACGAAGACGGTGGCGGCCAGCACCAGCGAGGTGACGACCGGGAGGAAGAACACCGAACGGAAGAACTTGGCGCCGCGGAACGCGCGGCGGGTGATCAGTGCCAGGGACACCGACGCGATGAGCGTGCCCGGCACGGCGAGCACGGTGTACAGGACCGTGACCTTCAGCGCCTGCCAGAACAGCGGGTCGTCCCACAGGCGGGTGAAGTTGTCCAGTCCGACGAATCTGCCGCCGCCGGTCAGGGAGTAGTCGGTGAAGCTCATCAGCACACCGGCGATGCCCGGGCCGAACCGGAAGGCCAGGAAGAGCAGGAAACACGGAAGGACGAAGAGCAGGCCGATCCGGGCCTCGCGGCGCGCCTGCGGCCCGCTGCGACGGCCCCGGCGGCGGGTGGGTTCCGCGACGACTGCCACGGGGATCTCCTTGCGATACGGGTGAATTGCGGGGGTTCAGGGGGCATGCCCCCAGGGGTGCGG
>NZ_JBHVFF010000136.1:0-21752 GCF_042801895.1 Streptomyces sp. NPDC057543
GCCTCAGCCACCGGTACTGCTGTCGGCGCTGCGGTCGGCGTCGTCGTCGGCGTTCTTCTCCTTGATCCGGACCGACAGGCCGTAGTCCAGCTCGGCGCCGTCGACCAGCAGGGCCTCGACCGCGTGCGTCGCCGGGTCGATGTCCGCCACGACGCCTTCACCCGAATAGCGGGGGTAACCCGATGCTCCCGTCTCACCGGTCGCCGCCACGACCGCCGAGCGGATGGCACCACCGCTCCCGGCGGCTTCGTCTGTGTCCTCGACGTGTCCGGGGACCAGCAGGATCTCGTAACTCTGCGGATGGCTCATGGTCATGACGCTAGGCAAGCGGCGCGCGGTGCGCACGTTGCCGCGCTGCCGTGCCGTGCGGACCCGGCGGCTCAGCTGGACTCGCGATGGACCACCGTGGCCCGCAGCAGGTTGTGGTACTCGGGGGCGCCGCCGGGGCGCCGCACCAACCGGTGGACGAGATCCGCCAGCGGCTGGGCCGCGGCCGTCTCCAACCGTACGCTGCTGAGCCGGGGACGCAGCAACCTGCCGAGCATCAGGTTGTCAACGCCGATCACGGCCGTCTCGCGCGGCACCTCGATGCCCGCGTCCTGAAGGGCCCGCATCAGGAGCATCGCGTATGCGTCGTTGTACGCGAAGACGGCGTCGAGGCCCAGGGTGCGCCAGCGGGCGGCCAACCGGTCGGCCGACTCCTCCTCGTACCGCAGCGGCAGCGGTTCGATGACGGCCCCGTGGCTCTGCGCGGCCTGCCGGGCCCCGGTCAGCCTGGGTTCGGCGAACAGGCCGAGGCCGCCTTCCTCGGGCATGACCACGCCGATGCGACGCCGGCCGCGCGCCAGCAGGTGCCCGACCGCGACGTTGCCGACCGTCCGCTGGTCCATGAGCAGCGCATGGGCGCCGTCCACCGGTCGCGGGCCGAGCGTGATGACGGCCTTGGCTCCGGCTCGTCTGAGTACGGATATGCCCTGCGGGGTGAGGGCGATCGTGCCGGGTGCGATGACGGCGACGGGACGGAGTTCGGCCCAGGCGCGGGGTGCGTCGTCGGCGTCGAGGCCGGTGCTGCCGTACTGGACCACCGTGTAGTCGAGGCGGCGCAGCCCGGTCTCCAGTTCGTGGAAGAAGCGTTGGTGGAGCGGGTCGGCCGGGAAGTTCACGGTGGGCAGCACCACCATGCGGGTGTGCCCCGCGCGCAGGCTGCGGGCCGCCGCGTGCGGTACGTACCCCAGCTCGGCGGCAGCCTCCCTGACCCGGCGGCGGGTGGGCTCGCTGATCCGCACGGTCGCGACGTCGTTCAGTACGTAGGACACGGTGGCCCGGGAGACTCCGGCGAGCCGTGCCACGTCGGCACTGGTCGGAACGGGGCCTTCGGTGGGCTGGTTCGGTAACTGGCTCATGGCGTCGGGCAGTCTTCCAGACCTGTGCGGCGTGGGTACGCTCCGGGTCATGGATGACTCCTCGATGGTGGGACTGCTCGGCCGGGTGACCGGAACGGCGGGGCCGGGGCTTCTCGGCGAGTGATCGTACGGATCCGGGGCGGCGCCGAGCACTTCCTCGCGCATCCCGCCTCGGCGAACGGCCGCATCGAGGCGGGCACGGTGGTGCCGGTGATCGAGCATCTACCGCCCCGCACGCGGCTTGCGCGTAAGCCGGACCCGCTCCACGAAATGGGCCGTGCAGGTCCTACGGTGTGGGGATGAGCATCCAGCACCGTGCCCGAAGCACCGACAGCCCGGCCGGTTTCCCCGGCCGCACCGGGCCCTGCGCGACCTCCGAGGCCGACCCGCGCGACGTGGGCCCCGTCCGCACCCTGTACGCCCCCGACCGGGACGGCGACCCTGATCCCGGCGAGATCGTCTGGACCTGGGTGCCGTTCGAGGAGAACGACGGGCGTGGCAAGGACCGTCCGGTCCTGGTGGTGGCGCGGGAGGCGGTGGGCACGCTGCTCGCCGTGCAGTTGTCGAGCAAGCAGCACGACGGGGACCACGAGTGGGTGGCGCTCGGGGCCGGTCCGTGGGACAGCTCGGGCCGTCCGTCGTGGGTCGATCTGGACCGGGTGCTGCGGGTGCACGAGGACGGGATGCGGCGTGAGGCGTGCGCGCTGGACCGGGACCGGTTCGATCTGGTCGTCGGCCGGCTGCGGGAGCGCTACGGCTGGAGCTGACCGCCGAACGTCCGGTCGAAGGCGGACCGGGTGGCGGAATCGGGGCTGCGGTCGAGGATGCCGAAGACGATCTGCTCGAAGTGGCCGGCGAACCTGCCGCCGTCCAGCAGCAGCGCCCGGAACACGCCGGCCACCTGCGCCGGGTCGTTGCGGAACACGCCGCAGCCCCAGGCGCCCAGCACCAGTCTGCGGTACCCGCGAACCGCCGCGACCTCCAACACCCGCTCGGCACGGGACGCGAGCGCGGCGGGGATGCGGTGCGCGTCCTCGGGGGTGTAGCCGCGGATGACTCCCGCATTGGGTGCCGGCGAGGTGAGGAAGCCCGCGGTGTACGGGGTGTCGAGCAGCCGCCCCCGGTCGTCCCGGAACACCGGCACCCCGGGTGAGTGAATCACCCGGTCGGTGTAGAAGGCGCTGCGTTCCGCGCGGTGGTGGGCGTAGTAGTCGGGAGCGCGCAGCAGCGTGGCGTACAGCGCCGAGCCCCGGCACAGGGCCTCTTCCTGGGCCTGTGCGCCGTTGAGGTATCCGCCGCCGGGATTGCGGGCCGAGGCGTAGTTCAGGACGGCGACCTTGCCGGGCCCCTCACCGGTCATCCGGCGCGCCGCCCGCAGGCTGCTCTCGTCGGTGACCTCGATGGCCGGTGTGCGGTCGAAGTCGAGTGCGGCGACGGGCACCGGCTCGGGGCCGTACAGCCTGGTGCCCGAAAGCGCGGCGGTCAGCGCACGTTCGATGCTCACCTCGCGCCCTTCGGGCGTGCGGTAGCGGCCGGCCTCGACAATGGCCTCGGTCTCTCGCGCGATGCCGCGCAGCCGTGCGCTCATCGGTACTCCCCCGTGTGGTGCATACGGGGCATGCTCGGCCCTCCAGCGGCATGGATGCAACCGGATATCCGGCACACAGGGGCACTCTTGTGCGATCCCCCCGTAAGGGTTTGGGTGGTACGGACGAACCGAGCAGAAGGAGGCCCCGGCATGTCATCCGACGCACCCGGCGACCACGGTCCGCCCGGCCAGCCCCCGCCCCTCGGCGAGGGCGAGGCCGAGGATTTACTGCGCTGCATCTGCTTCAAGACCGGTCCGCCCCGCACGGTCGGCGTCGAACTCGAATGGCTCATCCACCACCGGGACCAGCCCAGCGTCCCGGTCCCCCACCACCGCCTCGACGCGGCCGCCGCCCTCCTGCGGGCCCTGCCCCTGAGCGCGGCGCTCACCTTCGAACCCGGCGGCCAGCTGGAGCTCAGCTCGCGCCCCGCCGACTCCCTGATGGCGTGCATCGATGCCACCGCCGCCGATCTCACCGCCGTACGTGACGCCCTCGACAGGGTGGGGCTCGCACCGGCGGGTCTCGGCGTCGATCCGTGGCATCCGCCGCGCCGTCTGCTGCACGAGCCCCGCTACGACGCCATGGAGGTCTCGTTCGACCGGTCGGGACCGGCCGGCCGCGCCATGATGTGCACCACTGCGTCCGTCCAGGTCTGTCTGGACGCCGGAGAGGAGGAACCCGGTCCGCTCGGCTACGGGCGGCGCTGGCAGCTGTCCCATCTGCTGGGCGCCGTGCTGGTCGCGGTCTTCGCCAACTCGCCCTTCCAGTACGGCCGCCCGACGCCGTGGCGGTCCACCCGGCAGTCGCTGTGGGCCGGCCTCGATCCGTGGCGGTCCCTGGCTCCGCCCGGACATCTGCCACCTCGCGACGCCTGGGCGGCGCATGTGCTGGACACCCCGGTGATGTGCATCCGGGACGACGACGGGCCGTGGGCCGTGCCGGACGGGCTGACCTTCCGCGACTGGATCCGCACCTGCGCTCCGAGACCACCGGTGCGCTCAGATCTCGACTACCACATCAGCACCCTCTTTCCGCCCGTGCGCCCGCGCGGACACCTTGAGCTGCGCATGATCGACGCGCAGCACGGCGCGGACGGATGGCTGGTGCCGCTCGCCGTCACCACCGCCCTGTTCGACGACCCGGAGGCCGCCGAGACCGTGTACCGCACCGTCAAACCACTGGCCGAGACAGCCGGGCCGGGCCCGGCGCCGCGCAATCCGCTCTGGGAGAGCGCTGCCCGCGACGGCCTGACCGATCCCGAGCTGCGGGCGGCCGCCACCAGTTGTTTCGCACTCGCCCTGGAGGCGCTGCCCCGGATGGGAGCGACCACGGCCGTGCAGGAAGCGGTGGCGGACTTCAACGACCGTTTCGTCGCCCGGGGCCGATGTCCGGCCGACGACCTTCCCGAACTGCTCGCGCTCGATTCGGCCGGCGGTTCGGACCACCACTTCGAGGGGCCCCGCTCATGACCGACTCAGCCGCACCCGACGCTTCCGGTCCGGGCGGTACCACCGGGCCGGACCGGACGGACACCGAGGCACTCCGTCGGCGCGCCCTCGCCGCGCTGCTCACCGCCCGGGAACGCACGACGCTTCTCACCGATAGTGTGGACGACCACGAACTGACCGCCCAGCACTCGCCGTTGATGTCCCCGCTGGTCTGGGACCTCGCGCACATCGGCAATCAGGAGGAGCTGTGGCTGCTGCGCGAGGTGGCCGGGCGGGAGGCGATGCGCCCGGAGATCGACGGGCTGTACGACGCCTTCGAGCATCCCCGCGCGGCCCGTCCCTCGCTGCCGTTGCTGGCACCCGCCGAGGCCCGGGTCTACGCCGCGGAGGTACGTGACCGGGCGCTGGACGTGCTCGACGGCACAGCACTGCGCGGTGACCATCGGCTGGTGCGGGACGGGTTCGCCTTCGGCATGATCGCCCAGCACGAACAGCAGCACGACGAAACCATGTTGATCACCCATCAGTTGCGGTCCGGCCCTGCGGTCCTGACCGCGCCCGTGCCGCCCGGCCCCACCGACGCGGCCGGGCTGCCCGCCGAGGTCCTGGTCCCGGGCGGACCTTTCACCATGGGGACGTCCACCGAGCCGTGGGCCCTGGACAACGAGCGTCCCGCGCACGTGCGCGACGTACCGGGCTTCTTCCTCGACACGACACCCGTCACCTGCGGCGCGTACCAGCGGTTCATCGAGGACGGCGGCTACACCGAGCGACGCTGGTGGGCCCCCGAGGGGTGGGCGATGCTACGTGAGCACGAGCTGACCGCTCCGCTGTTCTGGCACCGGGACGCCGGTCAGTGGCTGCGCCGCCGCTTCGGTGTGACCGAGACGGTACCCGAGAACGAACCCGTGCTCCATGTCAGCTGGTACGAGGCGGACGCGTACGCGCGTTGGGCCGGGCGCCGGCTGCCCACGGAGACGGAGTGGGAGAAGGCGGCGCGCCACGACCCCGTGTCGGGCCGTTCGCTGCGCTATCCGTGGGGCGACGAGGACCCGAGCCCCGAGCGGGCCAACCTGGGCCAGCGCCATCTGCGGCCCGCGCCTGCGGGGGCGTACGCCGCGGGCCGGTCACCGCTCGGCGTACGGCAGTTGATCGGTGACGTGTGGGAGTGGACGTCGAGCGACTTCGAGCCCTATCCGGGCTTTTCGGCGTTCCCGTACCGCGAGTACTCCGAAGTGTTCTTCGGGCCGGCCCACAAGGTACTGCGCGGCGGTTCGTTCGCCGTGGATCCCGTGGTGTGCAGGGGAACGTTCCGTAATTGGGACCTGCCGGTGCGGCGTCAGATCTTCTCCGGCTTCCGCACCGCAAGGAATCTCTGATGTGCCGTCATATCGCTTATCTGGGGCCATCGGTGGCCCTCGGTGAACTGCTGACGCGGCCACCGCACAGTCTGGTGCGCCAGTCCTGGGCGCCGAGACACCAGCAGCACGGGACCGTCAACGCCGACGGTTTCGGCGTCGGCTGGTACGCGGACGGTGACCCGGTGCCGGGACGCTACCGGCGCGAGGGCCCCGTCTGGGGCGACCAGACGTTCGCCGATCTGGCCCGAGTGGTGCGCAGTACGGCGTTGCTCGCGGCGGTACGTGATGCCACCGAGGCGGGCGCGGACGGCGAGGCGGCAGCCGCGCCGTTCACCGACGGACGGCTGCTGTTCAGTCATAACGGCGCGGTGCGGGGCTGGCCGGATTCCCTGGCACCGCTCGCCGCCGCGCTGCCCCCGGCCGAGCTGCTGACCCTCACCGCCCGCTGCGACTCGGCTCTCGTCTGGGCCCTCGTACGCCACCGTCTCGCCGACGGTGACGAACTGCCGCAGGCCGTCGCCGACACCGTGCAGGACGTGGCGGCCGCGGCGCCTCGATCGCGGCTGAATCTGCTGCTCGTGGACGGCGCCACGATCGTGGCGACTGCCTGGGGCGACACCCTGTGGTACCTCGCCGAGCCGGGGCTGCGCGCGGTCGTGGCCTCGGAGCCGTACGACGACGATCCCCGCTGGCGTACGGTCCCCGACCGGACGTTGCTGACAGCGACCCGCACCGAAGTTCTGCTGACCCCGCTCAAGGAGCCCACGGAGTGAGTCCCTTTCTGCTGACCCGCACCCTGCCGGTGGACGCGACGGACGCGGCGCTGCGCGCCGACGTGCTGCACGGCCTGACCCGGCATCCGAAGACGCTGCCGCCCAAGTGGTTCTACGACGCGCACGGCAGCGAACTGTTCGAGGAGATCACCCGGCTTCCCGAGTACTACCCGACGCGCGCCGAGCGCGAGATCCTGATCGACCGCGCCGAGGAGATCGCGGCGGCGTCCGGGGCGCGGACCCTGATCGAGCTGGGATCGGGGTCGTCGGAGAAGACCCGGCACCTGTTGGACGCGCTGCCCGCGCTGCACAGTTACGTACCGGTCGATGTCAGCGAGAGCGCACTGCGCGGCGCTGCCGAGGCCCTGCTCGCACACCGGCCGGATCTCTCCGTCCACGCGCTCATCGCCGACTTCACCGGCGGTCTCGCGCTGCCGGGCACCCCGGGGCCGCGGCTGATCGCGTTCCTCGGGGGCACGATCGGCAATCTGCTCCCCGATGAGCGGTCGGTGTTCCTGAAGTCGGTGCGGTCGTTGCTCTCCCCCGGCGACGGGCTCCTGCTCGGCACGGATCTGGTGAAGGACGAGGAGGTGCTGGTCGCCGCGTACGACGACGCGGCCGGGGTGACGGCTGAGTTCAACAAGAACGTACTGATGGTCGTCGACCGGGAGTTGGGTGCGGATTTCGACCCGGCCGACTTCGATCACGTGGCGCTGTGGGACCCGGAACGGGAGTGGATCGAGATGCGGCTGCGGGCCCGTGCAGCACTCACGGTGAAGATCCCGGATCTGGATCTGGTGGTGCCCTTCGAGGCCGGTGAGGAGTTGCGCACGGAGGTGTCGGCCAAGTTCCGCAAGGAGGGGGTGCGGTCCGAACTCGGCGCGGCTGGACTGCGGTTGGACCAGTGGTGGACGGATTCCGCAGACCGGTTCGCGCTGTCGCTGGCTACGGCGGTCTGAGCGGGCCACCCGGGGTGGCCCAAGGCACCCCGGGCCGGACGCCTGCCGGGATCAGCACGAGGGCATCTTGCCCAGCAACTGCCCCGGGAGTCACCGCAGTTCGGTGAGTGCGAGGAAGTGGCGCAGATAGCGGGGGTCGGTGCGGCGCAGCGATAGCAGCACGTACAGGTCGGCGACGTTGAAGTCGGGGTCGTACGCGGGTGCTCCGCAGACCTGCGCGCCCAGTCGCAGATAGCCGCGGAGAAGGGGCGGGAGCGTGGCGAGTCCGGTGGGCACGTCTCCTCGCCCCGCGGTGGTGGGCTGCCAGAGGCGGTGGGGAGTGACCCAGTGGTCCTCGGGCGCCAGGTGCTTCGTCCGTACGGTCTCCCATGCCCCGGCTGCGGCGACGCCGCCGTCCGCGAGGGGTATCGAGCAGCAGCCGGCCAGCCAGTTGTGTCCGGTGCGTTGCATGTAGCGGGCGAGTCCGGCCCAGATCAGTGCGATCACGGCGCCGTCCCGGTGGGCCGGGTGGACGCAGGACCGGCCGACCTCGACCAGGTCGTCGCGGATCGGGCCGAGCCGCGCGAGGTCGAACTCGCTCTCCGCGTAGAGACGCCCGGCGACCCTCGCCCGCTCGGGCGGCAGCACGCGGTAGGTGGCGACGACCTCGCCTGTGGCCTCCTCCCGTACCAGCAGATGGTCGCAGTACGCGTCGAACGCATCGCTGTCCAGGCCGGGCTCGGCTCCTTCCAGCCGGGCGCCGAGCTCACCCGCGAAGACCAGATGGCGCAGGCGCTGGGCCGCACGCACCTCGTCCTGGTCGACCGCGAGGGACACCCGGTAGCGCGGTGGGGCGGACGGGACGGGCCGTGCGGGAACAACGGGGGCGGCGGGGAGTGAGGTGACGGGCAGCGCGTTCATGACGGTCTCCGGGGACGGATCGGCAAGGGCGGCCGCCGGGCCGTCGCACTGCCGCGGAAGCCCGGCCCCTTACTTCTTCCGTGACCGGCTGGATTCGACATGACCGCATGGGAGAGCCGGGATGTGCGAAGGCTGAATCCCGGGTGCGCCCCGGTGCCGGTCGGAGCTGCCCGCCGCGCCGCGGTACCGCCCGGTTCAGCTGCCCGCCGCGCCGCGGTACCGCCCGGTTCAGCTGCCCGCGAGCAGGTCCGTGATCTTCTCCGAGGCGGCCTTCGCCTCTTTCTGCGGGTCGCCGCCCTGAAGGACCGCGGTCATGTACGGCTTGATCGGGTTGTCGGCCTCGACACTCGCCCACTGCGGCGAGTTGGGCGTCGCGCGCCCCTTTGTGGCGCCCCGGGCCATCGCGGCCGTGCCCTCCTGGCCCACGATGGCACGCGCGAGGTCGGGCTTGTTGGGCACGTAACTCATGGCCTTGGCGAGTTCTTCCTGCCACTTCCGGCCGGCCAGTGCCTTGATGACGTCGATGCCCGCGGCGCGCTGTCCCGCCTTCTCGGGAACGATCAGATCGGATCCGCCGGTGAAAACGGAACCGGGGGCCTCGGCGGTCTTCCCGGGGATCGGGAAGTAGCCCAGTTTTCCCTTGAGTTCGGGGTTCAGTTGCTCGATCTGCGCGGCGGCGCCGGGCACCGAAATGATCTGTGCGACATCGCCGTTGGCGAAGACCTTGGCCTGCGGGGGCTTTTCCTCGTCCGCGTTCTTGGGACCGTCACCGAGCGCCTGCAGTTCCTTGTAGAAGCTCATGCCGCGCAGTGCGCCGGGGCTGTCCAGGGCACCTTCCCACTCGCCGCCCCTGTCGTCGGCCAGTTGGCCGCCCTCGTCCCAGATGAACCCGGAGAGGACGTACCAGTTCTGGCCCGCGAGGTAGATGCCCTGATTGCCGTTCCGGTTCAGCTGTTCACTGTCCGCGATCCATTCGTCCCGGGTCTTCGGCGGGGTCTTGATTCCGGCCTGTTCGAAGAGATCCTTGTTGTAGATCACCACTCGATTGGCCGCGTACCACGGGACTCCGTACTGGACGCCGTCGACGCTGCCCGGCTCGGCGAGACCGGGCAGCCAGTCCTCGCTGCCGAGGTCGCGCACGGACTCCAGGGTGAGGTCGCGCAGCCCCCCGCTCTCCGCGTACTGGGCGACCTGGGTGTTTCCGACCTCGATGACGTCCGGGGTGTCCTTGCCCTGGAGCGCGTCGATGACTTTCGGTCCGATACCGGTCCAGCTCTGGATCTTGAAGTCGAGCCGGACCGTCGGGTGCTCGTCCTCGTAGGCCTTCGTGAAGCGCTTGAGGAAGTCGGCAGACACACTGTTCTTCATCAGCCAGATCGTGACCGTCCTGCTGCCGGACGCCTCCGAACCCGAGACGAATCCGCATCCGCCCAACGCGCAGGTGGAAACGAGCGCGACGGCTCCGACAAGTATGCGGTTCTTCACCAGGTTCACCTTCTGCGAAACGGCACGACGAATTCCAGAACCCGGTGTGGGGGACTGCGGGCGGTGCTCGCACGGGCGTGGCTGGATTTTGGTATGGACCATTGCTCCGGTCAAGAGCCGTTCCCCACGCATTCTGCACACCGACCCCTCGCGTACCCGGGCCAGGTGGGGCACCGTGGTAGGGACGAGAGGAGACATAAGATGTCAAATCACACCTACCGAGTCACCGAAATCGTGGGGAGCTCGCATGAAGGCGTCGACGACGCCATCCGCAGAGGCATCGCAAGAGCTTCGGAAACGTTGCACAATCTCGATTGGTTCGAGATCACACAGGTTCGCGGAGAGATCAAGGATGGCCGAATCGAGCACTTCCAGGTGGGCCTGAAAGTGGGCTTCCGGCTCGACGAGCCGAGCTGATCCGGCGCGACCCGCCGCACACCGGGTCGCGACCGACTCCGCACCGGATTCAGGTGCGGCCCGCGTGCCCCTGCGCGTCCCTGAGCGCGGGCGACGCCTGTGCCCAGCGAGCCCGTACCACGGCGAAGCCGGCCAGCTCCGCCGCATCGCAGACGAGTTCGTCGTCGTCGACCACCATTCGCACCTCACGCTCCCGGCCCAAGCGCTCCAGGATTTCCAGCTTGGTGTGCCGGGCCGGCCTCCGGTCGTCGTTGCGGCGCATGTACAACCGCCCCTCGGGCAGCCCCTGTTCCACCAGCCAGGCCACGGTGTCCCGTCGGCACCGCTCGGGCCGTCCGGTGAGATACCGGACCTCGCACTCCGCGGCACTTCTCAGCACCAGCCGTACGCCTTCGAGAAGCGGCGGGTCGTCGACGGCAGCGGAGAAGAAGCCGTTCCAGTCACGCCGCCGCCCCTCCAGGAAGTGCTGCCGATGGCCGCTGTCCGCGAGCGTGCCGTCCAAGTCGAATACGGCCAGGGGCCGGTGGTCGCTTCTCACGCCACCAGCAAATCAGACGAGCGCCACCACCAGGAGTACCAGCACGACGACCACGGCCACCACCACCGCCACCCGCAGGGAGCGGCGCCGCGACCAGATCGGCAGGACCTCCGCACCCTCACGTCCGGGAAAGACGTAGAAGACGTGGTCGGGATCGTCGGGGATCGTGACCGCGGCCAAGGGCAGCCAGCGGATGTCGACGCGTCGGGCCACCTCGCGCTGTCGTGGCGCGAGGGCCGATTCGACTGCCTTGATGTGTGCCGGGTCCAGCCCCTCGGGGAGCGGGTCACCGGCCGAAACCAGGGTGACCCGTTCCCACACGTCGGCGCGTCCGGCCTGCTGCCGCACACGCAGCGGCGGCGCCGGCTCCGGCAGCTTCAGCAGGGCCCGGTCGGGCACCTGCTTGATGGATCCCGCGGTCCACAGTGTGATCAGGCCGGTGCCGTCGCACGGGGTGTGCGCCGCCGTCCTCTCCCCCTCGCAGACCGGGCAGGGCCTGAAGCCCGTGTCATCGCACCGCGGACACTTCTTGGCGCCCCATCCATGACATTCCGGACAAGCGGTGCGGGGCTTACGGCACTTCACGCAGGCGGTCCGCCCGGCAGCCGGATTCTCCCGCGCCGGCTCGGCCCCCGCACGGTCCTTGCGGCGCTTGCCCGTGCCGTCGCACCAGGTGCAGGGATCGACGCCCTTGCAGGCCGGGCATACGGGGCCGATGTCGCAGCGCAGCTTGCCCGTGGCGCGGCACCGCGAGCAGGGCTGGCGTCCGCCGTCGCAGCCACAGGGCACCGTGCGCACCGAGCCGTGGAGCACCAGTTCCACCGTCCGTGACGCCGCCGGATCCTTCGGCGGCTCGACGGGGTGGTCGCGCAGATCGCCTTCGTACGTGGGCCGTCCCGACATGTCGTATGTGCCGGGCCTGGACTCCTCCCACGTGGTACGGGTCTCCAGGCACCGGACGACACGCAGGTCGAGCATCGGCTGCCGGGCGATGTGGGCGCCGGTCAGTCGCGGCCCCTGTCCGGGCCGGCCGATGTGCCGGGCTATCGCTTCGAGGATGTCGTCATCGGACAGTGCGTCGGCCATGACGGCGCTTCCACCTCCCGGTCGGGCGCGCCCGCGCGCCGGACGCAGCGTACGGGCGGAGCCGTCCGGCGCTCAAGAGGGCGTCGCGAGGGCATCTCACGCACCTCACGCGGGCCGCCCCCGGATGCCGTCACTCGACGTGCGCCCACGCTCGCGCGCGCGAATCTGTGACCATGTCCCTACGTGCCACGCAGATCGCAAAGAGTTGTGCAGGGTGCGCATGGAATCAAAAGCGTTCGCAAAGCTATATTCAGGTTCGTGGCATCCAACGTTACCCATGTGAAGCGAATACTCCTGCGTTCAGGGAAGAGCCCCTACGACGTCGTCCCGGTCGAACGCGCTCTCCATGAGGACGTGTTCGCCACCAACTCGGGCAATCTGATCTTCAGCGACGCCGCTCACAAGATCCTGGAGACGCCGGGTTCTGAGGTGGTGTCGAACGGCACCGCCACCAAGGTCGCCGACGCCGACCGCATCAACAGCGAGTACGACGTCTTCGTCATCCCGCTCGCCAACGCCTTCCGGCCATCCTTCGAGCGCCAGTTGGAGCGCCTGACCCAGCTCATCTCGAAGCTGAAGATCCCCGTCGTCGTCCCGGGTGTGGGTGCCCAGACAGGCGTCGACTACACCGCGGACCGGCTGCGCCCCATGCAGCCCACGGTCTACTCGTTCGTGTCGGCCGTACTCGACCACAGCGCCTCCATCGGTGTGCACGGGGAGTTCACCGAGCGGTATCTGCGGGATATGGGTTTTCGCGACGTGGACGTCATCGGCTGTCCCTCGATGTTCCTCAACGGCAGCGACCTCGACATCCAAAAGAGCCGCCGGGCCCTGGGACCCGAGTCGCGGATCGCCGTCAACGGATCGCACGACGCCGTGCGGAAGCACAAGCTCGGGCAGATCATCCGCCATACCCACGCGCGCTATCCCCACCTCCGGTTCATCGGTCAGAACCTCTCCGACGCCCGTCAGCTGCACTGGCGCGACCTGTCCCACCAGAACGCCTCGGTCACCTCCGTCCCCACTCACCCCGACCACCCCATGTACGGGGAGGACAAGGTCCGCGTCTACATCGATCCGGCCACCTGGATGGACGACCTGCGGGGATTCGACTTCTCCTTCGGATCCCGCGTCCACGGCAACATCGCGGCGCTGCTGGTCGGCACGCCCGCCACCGTGCTCTGCGGCGACTCCCGGACACTGGAGCTGTGCCGCTACTTCGACATCCCGCACCGGATGCTCGCCAAGGCCCCCTTCGACCTCGACCCCGCCGACCTCTACGCCGAGGCCGACTTCGGACCGCTGACGCGCGGTCACCGGGAACGGTTCGACCGGTTCACGAACTTCCTCGACAAGAACGGCCTCGAGAACACCTTCACCCACGGCGACGGCGGCGCGGCCTTCGAGGCACGGATGAGCAAACTGGCCTTCCCTCCGGGCATCCGCCCCTGGCTCGGCGCCGATGCCGCCAGAATGAGTGACCGCCTCAACTGGCTCCAGTCCCAGCTGACGGAGCTCACCACCAAGAACACCCAGCTCCAGCGGAAGCTCGCGAAGGGCTCCGCGCTGGCTCCCCAGCGCTCCACATACCAGCGGGCCCGCAGCGTCGTGGGACGCCCCATCAAACGCGTGCTGCGCCCCTCGCGCTAGGAGCTGTCCGAGGCCGGACCGGGGGCCGGGGGGCCGGTCCGACCGGCCCTCGCTGGTCCTGGCGCCTAGAATCGGGGTGTTTGCCCCCAGGCTGTCGGCCTGCCCCGATCCGTACGGAGTTCCTCGCGCATGTCCACCCCCCACGATCCGTACGTCCGGGTGCGCGGCGCCCGGGAGCACAACCTCCAGGACGTCTCGGTCGACATCCCGCGTGACACCCTCACCGTGTTCACCGGGGTGTCGGGCTCCGGGAAGTCCTCCCTCGCGTTCGGCACGATCTACGCCGAGGCGCAGCGCCGCTACTTCGAGTCCGTCGCCCCGTACGCCCGCCGGCTGATCCACCAGGTCGGCGCGCCCGCGGTCGGCGAGGTGACCGGGCTGCCGCCCGCCGTCTCGCTGGAGCAGCGCCGCTCGGCGCCCGGTGCCCGTTCGTCCGTCGGGACGGTCACCACACTCTCCAACTCCCTGCGCATGCTGTTCTCACGCGCCGGCAACTATCCGGCCGGTGCCGAACGGCTGGACTCCGACGCGTTCTCGCCGAACACCGCCGCCGGGGCGTGTCCCGAGTGCCACGGTCTCGGTCGCATCCACCGCACCACCGAGGAACTACTCGTCCCCGACCCCTCGCTGTCGATCCGGGACGGTGCGATCGCCGCCTGGCCGGGGGCCTGGCAGGGCAAGAATCTGCGCGATGTGCTGGACGCACTGGGCTACGACATCGACCGCCCGTGGCGCGCGCTGGACACCGGGGACCGGGAGTGGATCCTGTTCACCGACGAGCAGCCGGTGGTGACGGTCCATCCGGTGCGTGACGCGGAGCGCATCCAACGCCCGTACCAGGGTACGTACATGAGTGCTCGCCGCTATGTGATGCACACCTTCGCGGACACCAAAAGCCGCACCCTTCGGGCCAAGGCCGAGCGCTTCCTGACCAGTGCCCCCTGCCCGGTCTGCGGCGGCAGCCGGCTGCGTCCGGAGGCGATGGCGGTCACCTTCGCCGGCCGTTCGATCGCCGAACTGGCCGGGTTGCCGCTCACCTCGCTCGCCGAGGTGCTGCGCACGGCGGGCGGTGGTGACACGGCGCGGGTGCTGACGACGGATCTGCTCGCCCGGATCGAGACGGTCACCGAGCTCGGTCTCGGCTATCTCAGCCTCGACCGGACCGCTCCGACGCTGTCCGCCGGCGAGCTGCAACGGCTGCGGCTCGCCACCCAGCTGCGCTCCGGTCTGTTCGGTGTCGTCTATGTGCTGGACGAGCCGTCGGCCGGTCTGCACCCGGCGGACACCGAGTCGCTGCTGGGGGTGCTCGGACGGCTCAAGGAGGCCGGGAACTCGGTCTTCGTCGTGGAGCATCAGATGGATGTGGTGCGCCGGGCGGACTGGCTGGTCGATGTGGGACCGCTGGCGGGTGAGCACGGGGGGCGGGTGCTGCACAGCGGGCCCCCGGCCGGGCTCGCGGAGGTGGCGGAGTCGGCCACCCGGCGCTTCCTCTTCGATGACGGGCCCGCTCCGGTGCGGGAGGTGCGTGCGCCGTCGGGGTGGCTGAGGCTGAACGGGGTCGACCGCCACAATGTGCGGGGCGTGGACGCCGAGTTCCCGCTCGGAGTGTTCACGGCCGTCACCGGGGTGTCCGGGTCCGGGAAGTCGACGCTGGTGGGTCAGGTGCTGGCCGGTGTCCTCGCCGACCGGCAGGCCTCGGCCGCCGCCGGTCTGCCCGCGGAGCGTCCCACGCCCGGATGCACGTCGGCGCAGGGGCTGGAGGCGGTGGACCGGCTCGTGCAGGTCGACCAGAAGCCGATCGGCCGTACCCCGCGGTCCAATCTGGCCACGTACACCGGGCTCTTCGACGTCGTACGGAAGCTGTTCACCGAGACGGACACGGCACGCGAGCGCGGCTACAAGGCCGGCCGGTTCTCCTTCAACGTGGCGGGCGGACGCTGCGAGACCTGCCAGGGTGAGGGCTTCGTCTCCGTGGAACTGCTCTTCCTGCCCAGTACGTACGCGCCCTGCCCGGACTGCCACGGCGCCCGCTACAACCCGCAGACCCTGGAGGTCACCCTGCGCGGTCTCGACATCGCGCAGGTGCTGGATCTGACGGTTGAGTCGGCGGCCGGGTTCTTCGCCGGTACACCCGCCGCCGAGCGCAGCCTGCGGACGCTGCTCGATGTCGGGCTCGGCTATCTGCGGCTCGGCCAGCCCGCCACGGAGCTGTCGGGCGGCGAGGCCCAGCGGATCAAGCTGGCCGCCGAGCTCCAGCGCACCCGTCGGGGCCACACGCTGTATCTGCTGGACGAGCCGACGACCGGGCTGCATCCCGCCGATGTCGAGGTGCTGATGCGGCAGTTGCACGGTCTGGTCGACGCTGGCAACACCGTGGTGGTCGTCGAGCACGACATGACAGTGGTGGCGGGCGCCGACCGAGTGATCGACCTGGGGCCGGGCGGTGGCGACCGCGGCGGCCGGATCGTGGCGGCGGGGACCCCCGCCGAGGTCGCCCGTGCAGCGGGCAGCCGTACGGCGCCCTACCTCAGGGCGTCCATGCGTCTCACCTGAAAGCCCAATAGGCCCAATAGGCCCAACTCTCCTATTTCTACGGAGAGTTGACACCTACCAGGAGTGGGCGGTGGTGCAAGGTCACCGTACTGATGGATGCCGGTGGGTGGCCCAGTACTCGGCAGCAGTGATGCCCATGAGCACTACGTCGTGGTAGCCGCCGGCGAAGAATCCATGCTGGCGAAGCCGCCCCTCCTCGACGAAGCCCAGCTTGCGGTAGAGGGCGAGGGAGGCATCGTTGAATGCGTAGATCTCTACTTCACACTTGTTGCAGCGTTGCTCGGCGAACATGTAGGAGAGGAGTAGTTCGGTGGCTTCGACCGCGTAGCCCTTGCGGCGTTCGTCACGGGTGATCACGATGCCCGTCTTGAATCTTCCTGCCCGGCTGTCGGTTTCGCCGATTGTCACGGACCCTGCGAAAGCGCGGTCGGCCAGCACCTCGATGACCAGTCGGAATGCTTCCCCACCTGGCGGACGTCCAGCACGCTCAGCAGTCCAGATGCGAAAGCTTTCCTCGGAGCGAGGAGGATCGACAAGGTCCGCATTGCGGACATCGACGGTGTGCTGAGCCAGATCGCGGAAGCCTTCCCAGTCTTCCGGCTCGACACCTCGCAGACGCACCTTCTCGCCGGTCCACATGCCACCCATGGCGCCCACCACTTCCGTCGGTTGCAGGCGCTGACAGCCATGCGCGTCACATGCCTGATGATATCGCCAGCATAGGCTTGCGCTGTTCTGAGTCGGGATCACGGTTTCGCGGCATCTCCCAACGCGCGTCCGCGGATCGGTTGAAACCGGCGTCCTGACGCGTGGTGATCCGACCGATGCCGAGCGGGAGTTGATCGAGCCGTACCTCCCGCCGAGGGCCTTCGACCCCATCCCTGATCTGCGAAGCTACTTCAATGCGGTGATGTGGAGGTTCCGGACGGGCACGACCGAGCGAGTGATCCCACCGAGGAACACCCGGGCTCAGCATGAACACCGCCTGCAAACACCGCAGTTGCCGTCCGATTGATCACGTACGAGAAGTAGCTCGACCATCGAGGTCAAGGAACAAACTAGCGGTGTACCTTTCGATTCGCCCGCAGCCACTCCTTGTTCATGGCCGAGATCGACGGCAGCGGAATGCCCTTCGGGCAGGCCGTGGCGCACTCCCCGGTGAGGGTGCAGCCGCCGAAGCCCTCACTGTCCATCTGTCCGACCATGTCGAGGACCCGGGTCTCCCGCTCGGGAGCGCCCTGCGGCAGGACGTTGAGGTGGTTGATCTTCGCCGAGGTGAAGAGCATCGCGGAGCCGTTGGGACAGGCCGCGACGCAGGCGCCGCAGCCGATGCACTCGGCGTGTTCGAAGGCGAAGTCGGCGTCCGGCTTGGGCACCGGGGTGGCGTGTGCCTCGGGGGCGGTGCCGGTGGGTGCGGAGATGTAGCCGCCCGCCTGGATGATCCGGTCGAAGGCCGAGCGGTCCACGACCAGGTCCTTGACGACCGGGAAGGCCGAGGCACGCCAGGGCTCGATGTCGATGGTGTCGCCGTCCCGGAACGACCGCATGTGGAGCTGGCAGGTGGTGGTGCGTTCGGGGCCGTGGGCGTCGCCGTTGATGACGAGGCTGCAGGCGCCGCAGATGCCTTCGCGGCAGTCGTGGTCGAAGGCGACGGGGTCGTCGCCGGCGAGGATGAGTTCCTCGTTGAGGGTGTCGAGCATTTCCAGGAACGACATGTCCTGCGAGATGCCGTCCACTTCGTAGGTGGACATGGCGCCGGGGGCGTCGGCGTTCTTCTGGCGCCAGACGCGCAGGGTGAGCTTCATGCGTAGCTCCGCTGAGTGGGGTGGACGTATTCGAAGACGAGGTCTTCCTTGTGCAGGACGGGGGCCTCGCCGGTGCCGGAGAACTCCCAGGCGGCGGCGTACGAGAACTCCTCGTCCCGGCGGGCGGCTTCGCCGTCCGGGGTCTGTGACTCCTCGCGGAAGTGGCCTCCGCAGGACTCGGCGCGGTGCAGGGCGTCGAGGCACATGAGCTCGGCGAGCTCCAGGTAGTCGACGATGCGGTTGGCCTTCTCCAGCGACTGGTTGAACTCGTCGCCGGTACCGGGCACCTTGATGCGGCGCCAGAACTCCTCACGGATCTGCGGGATCCGGTCGAGCGCCTTGCGCAGCCCCTCCTCGGTGCGGGCCATGCCGCAGTACTCCCACATGAGTTCGCCGATCTCGCGGTGGAAGGAGTCGGGGGTGCGGTCGCCGTCGACGGAGAGCAGCAGGTTCAGCCGGTCCTCGGTGTCGGCGACCACCTCTTCGACGGCGGGGTGCGAGGCGTCGACCTCGTCGTGGTGCGGGTTGCGGGCCAGGTAGTCGTTGATGGTCGACGGCAGGACGAAGTAGCCGTCGGCGAGGCCCTGCATCAGCGCGGAGGCGCCGAGCCGGTTGGCGCCGTGGTCGGAGAAGTTGGCCTCGCCGATGGCGAAGAGGCCGGGGATGGTGGTCTGGAGGTCGTAGTCGACCCAGAGTCCGCCCATCGTGTAGTGCACGGCCGGGTAGATCCGCATCGGGGTCTCGTACGGGTTCTCGGCGGTGATCCGCGCGTACATGTCGAAGAGGTTGCCGTACTTCTCCTCCACCTTGGCCTTGCCCATCCGCTGGATGGCCTCGGCGAAGTCGAGGTAGACGCCCTGGCCGCCGGGGCCGACGCCCCGGCCCTCGTCGCAGACGTTCTTCGCGGCGCGGGAGGCGATGTCGCGGGGCACGAGGTTGCCGAAGGCGGGGTAGATGCGCTCCAGGTAGTAGTCGCGCTCGTCCTCGGGGATCTCGTTCGCGGGGCTGTTGTCGCCCTTGGCCTTCGGCACCCAGATCCGGCCGTCGTTGCGCAGCGACTCGCTCATCAGCGTCAGCTTGGACTGGTGGTCGCCGGTGCGCGGGATGCAGGTCGGATGGATCTGGGTGAAGCACGGGTTGGCGAAGTAGGCGCCGCGGCGGTGGGCGCGCCAGATGGCGGTGGCGTTGGAGTTCATGGCGTTCGTCGACAGGTAGAAGACGTTGCCGTATCCGCCGCTGGCCAGGACGACCGCGTCGGCGAAGTAGGTGTCGATCTTCCCGGTGACGAGGTCGCGGGCGACGATGCCGCGGGCCTTGCCGTCGACGATGATCAGGTCGAGCATCTCGGTACGGGCGTGCAGTTCGACGTTGCCGGCGGCGATCTGCCTCGACAGTGCCTGGTAGGCGCCGAGGAGGAGTTGCTGTCCTGTCTGGCCCCGGGCGTAGAAGGTGCGGGAGACCTGGACGCCGCCGAAGGAACGGTTGTCGAGGAGGCCGCCGTACTCACGGGCGAAGGGGACGCCCTGGGCGACGCACTGGTCGATGATCTCGACGGAGATCTGGGCGAGCCGGTGGACGTTGGACTCGCGGGCGCGGAAGTCGCCGCCCTTGACCGTGTCGTAGAAGAGCCGGTGGACCGAGTCGCCGTCGTTGCGGTAGTTCTTCGCGGCGTTGATGCCGCCCTGCGCGGCGACGGAGTGGGCGCGACGGGGCGAGTCCTGGAAGCAGAACTGGACGACGTGGTAGCCCTGTTCGGCCAGTGTGGCACCCGCCGACCCGCCGGCGAGACCGGTGCCGACGACGATGACGGTGTGCTTGCGCCGGTTGGCCGGGTTGACCAGCTTTGCCTGGAAGCGACGGGTGTCCCAGCGTTCGGCTACGGGGCCTTCGGGGGCCTTGGTGTCGACGACGGGCGCGCCCGTCTCGTAGTGCGAGTAGTCGGTCATGTCAGCTCACGACTCCGGTCATGACGGCGACGGGTACGGAGATGAAGCCCACCGTCAGCACCATGGCGAGGACGTTGGCGATGGTCTTGAAAACACGGTCACGGGTCGCGTTGCCCGCGCCGAGGGTCTGGGCGGCGCTCCAGAAGCCGTGCTGGACGTGGAGTCCGAGGGCGAGCATGGCGACGATGTAGATCGTGTTGCCGTACCACGTGGAGAAGGTGTCGACGACGTTCTGGTACGGGTGCCCGGACTGGAATCCACCGGAGTGCACGGTGCCCGTCGTCAGGTCGAGGATGTGCCAGACGATGAACAGGGCGAGGATGATCCCGCCCCAGCGCATGGTGCGGGTGGCATAACTGGCGCGCGGCTTCTTGTGCACGTACTTGGCGGGGCGCGCCTTGATGTCGCGCCGGCTCAGCTGGTACGCGGAGGTGGCGTGCAGCACCACGGCGGCGACGAGCACGACGCGGACGATCCACAGGGCCCATTCGTAGTGCAGGAAGGGCTCCCCCATGGTCCGCAGCCAGTGTGCGTAGTGGTTGAACTCGCCGGCCCCGAAGAAGATCTTCAGGTTGCCGATCATGTGGACAACCAAGTAGAGGAGCATGATCAGGCCACTCACGGCCATAATCGTCTTCTTGCCGACGGACGAGTCCCAGAGCGTACGCGTCATGGACGGCCGTCGGTCCGTCCGTGTTGCCAATGCCATGGACACGACGCTAGAGCCGAAGGGCCCCATCAGTCCAAGACATGGAACGGCTGATCTTCATAGGTGTTCCCTATCATGGTCGCTATGCTGTGTGTATGCAGTTCCAGCAGCTGACGTACTTCGTGGCCGTGGCCGAGACCCGTCACTTCACCCGCGCCGCCGAGGATGTGCATGTCTCGCAGCCCTCACTGTCCCAGCAGATCAGGGCGCTGGAGAACGAGCTGGGGGCGGAGCTGTTCAGCCGGGCCCGGGGGAACATCACCCTCACCGACGCGGGCGAGGCGCTGCTGCCGCTGGCCCGCCGCATCCTCGCGGACGCCGACACGGCGCGCCACGAGGTGCAGGAGCTGGCTCAGCTGCGCCGGGGCCGGGTCCGGCTCGGCGCGACGCCCAGCCTCTGCACCGGCCTGCTCCCCGACGTGCTGCGCGCCTTCCACGACCGGCACCCGGGGATCCAGCTGCTGCTGGAGGAGGGCGGCTCGCTGGACCTCGTACGGGAGCTGGCGCGCGGGGCTCTCGATCTCGCCCTGGTCGTGCTGCCGCTGCCCGCGGCGTCGCCCGCGCTCACCACGGTAGAGCTGCTCCAGGAGGACCTGGTCGTGGTGTCGTCGGCGCGGGCGCCGAGGCCCGGCCGGGGCGGCGGCGTACGGATCGCCGACCTTCAGGACGAATCCCTCGTGATGTTCCGGCACGGCTACGATCTGCGCGAGCTGACGGTGGCCGCCTGCCGGGCGGAGGGCTTCGAGCCGTCGTTCACGGTGGAGGGCGGCGAGATGGACGCGGTGCTCGGTTTCGTCCGGGCCGGGCTCGGGATCGCGGTGGTGCCCAGCATGGTCGCCACCCGGGCCGGGCACGACCTGCGGACCACGCCGCTGGCCCGCCCCGGCCTGCGGCGCACGATCGCGCTCGCGCACCGCACCGATGTGGCGCCGCCGCGCGCGGCCCGCGAGTTGCAGCGGATGCTGCTGGAGAACCGTCCGGAGCATGTGTAGCGGGCCGCGCGACCTGCGGCCGCGCTGTGTCCCCGGTCGCCGTACGGGCTTGATTTTCCCCGGACCGGTCTTCTTCCGCGGGTGCCGGACGGGCGCGATACACCCCCCCACGAGCCCCGCCCGCCATCACACCCCCTC
>NZ_JBHVFF010000137.1:0-21472 GCF_042801895.1 Streptomyces sp. NPDC057543
CACTTGTTCCGGGCGGGCCTCCGATGGGCTAGCGCTACCGCTCCGTCTTGCGGAGGCGGAACGTCAGGGACAGGCCCTCGTCCTCGAACGGAGCGCCGTACGCCGTGTCCGCCTCGCCCTGTGCGTAGTCCAGGGCCAGGACCTCGTCCGCGATCAGGGTTGCGTGCTCGGTCAGGGCCTCCACCGTGGCGGGGGAGGCCGACGTCCAGCGGACGGCGATGCGGTCCGCGACGTCCAGGCCGCTGTTCTTGCGGGCCTCCTGGATGAGTCGGATCGCGTCACGGGCGAGGCCCGCGCGGCGCAGCTCCGGGGTGATCTCCAGGTCCAGGGCGACCGTCGCGCCCGCGTCGGACGCCACCGACCAGCCCTCGCGCGGCGTCTCGGTGATGATCACCTCGTCGGGGGAGAGAGCGACCGTCTCGCCGTCCACCTCGACCGACGCCGTGCCCTCGCGCAGGGCCAGCGACAGGGCCGCCGCGTCGGCGTTCGCGACCGCCTTGGCCACCGCCTGGACGCCCTTGCCGAACCGCTTGCCGAGCGCCCGGAAGTTCGCCTTCGCGGTCGTGTCGACCAGCGAGCCGCCGACTTCGGAGAGCGAGGCCAGCGAGGAGACGTTCAGCTCCTCCGTGATCTGGGCGTGCAGCTCGGGGGAGAGGGCCTCGAAGCCCGCTGCCGCGACCAGGGCCCTGGACAGCGGCTGACGGGTCTTGACGCCCGACTCGGCACGGGTGGCCCGGCCCAGCTCGACCAGCCGGCGCACCAGCGCCATCTGGGCGGAGAGCGCCGGGTCGATCGCCGCGAGGTCCGGCTTGGGCCAGGCGGAGAGGTGGACCGACTCGGGGGCGTCCGGAGCGACCGGAACGACCAGGTCCTGCCAGACCCGCTCGGTGATGAACGGGGTGAGCGGGGCCATCAGCCGGGTCACCGTCTCGACGACCTCGTGCAGCGTGCGCAGCGCCGCCTTGTCGCCCTGCCAGAAGCGGCGGCGCGAGCGGCGTACGTACCAGTTGGACAGGTCGTCGACGAACGACGACAGCAGCTTGCCGGCGCGCTGGGTGTCGTACCCCTCCAGAGCCTGCGTGACCTGGTCCACCAGTGCGTTCAGCTCGCTCAGCAGCCAGCGGTCCAGGACCGTGCGGTCCGCCGGGGCCGGATCGGCCGCGGACGGCGCCCAGCCGGACGTACGGGCGTACAGGGCCTGGAAGGCGACCGTGTTCCAGTACGTGAGGAGGGTCTTGCGGACGACCTCCTGGATCGTGGTGTGGCCGACGCGGCGCGCCGCCCAGGGGGAGCCGCCCGCCGCCATGAACCAGCGCACCGCGTCCGCGCCGTGCTGGTCCATGAGCGGGATCGGCTGCAGGATGTTCCCGAGGTGCTTGGACATCTTGCGACCGTCCTCGGCGAGGATGTGGCCCAGGCAGACCACGTTCTCGTACGACGACTTGTCGAAGACCAGCGTGCCGACCGCCATCAGCGTGTAGAACCAGCCGCGAGTCTGGTCGATGGCCTCCGAGATGAACTGCGCCGGGTAGCGGCTCTCGAAGATCTCCTTGTTCTTGTACGGGTAGCCCCACTGCGCGAACGGCATCGAGCCCGAGTCGTACCAGGCGTCGATGACCTCGGGGACGCGGTACGCCTCCAGCTGGCAGTTCTCGTGCGAGCACGTGAACGTGATCTCGTCGATGAACGGGCGGTGCGGGTCGAGACCGGAGAGGTCGGCGCCGGTGAGCTCGCTCAGCTCGGCGCGCGAGCCGACGCAGGTGAGGTGGCTGTCCTCGCAGCGCCAGATCGGCAGCGGGGTGCCCCAGTAGCGGTTGCGGGACAGCGCCCAGTCGACGTTGTTGTTCAGCCAGTCACCGAAGCGGCCGTGCTTGACCGAGTCGGGGAACCAGTTCGTCTTCTCGTTCTCTTCGAGGAGCCGGCCCTTGATGGCGGTCGTACGGATGTACCAGGACGGCTGCGCGTAGTAGAGCAGCGCGGTGTGGCAGCGCCAGCAGTGCGGGTAGCTGTGCTCGTACGGGACGTGCCGGAAGAGCTTGCCGCGGGCGGCCAGGTCCTCGGTGAGCGCCTCGTCGGCCTTCTTGAAGAAGACGCCGCCGACCAGCGGCAGGTCCTCCTCGAAGGTGCCGTCGGGGCGGACCGGGTTCACGACCGGGAGGCCGTACGCCTTGCAGACGACGAGGTCGTCGGCGCCGAAGGCGGGGGACTGGTGGACCAGACCCGTACCGTCCTCGGTCGTCACGTACTCGGCGTTGACGACGTAATGCGCCGCGGCCGGGAAGTCCACGAGGGTGAACGGCCGCTCGTATGTCCAGCGCTCCATCTCGCGGCCGGTGAAGGTCTGGCCGGTGGGCTCCCAGCCCTCGCCCAGTGCCTTCTCGACGAGCGGCTGCGCGACGACGAGCTTCTCCTCGCCGTTCGTCGCGACGACATAGGTGACGTCGGGGTGCGCGGCGACGGCGGTGTTGGAGACCAGGGTCCAGGGCGTGGTCGTCCAGACGAGGAGCGAGGCGTCACCGGCCAGCGGGCCCGAGGTGAGGGGGAAGCGGACGAAGACCGATGGGTCGACGACCGTCTCGTACCCCTGCGCCAGCTCGTGGTCGGAGAGGCCGGTGCCGCAGCGGGGGCACCAGGGGGCGACGCGGTGGTCCTGGACCAGCAGGCCCTTGTTGAAGATCTCCTTCAGCGACCACCACACCGACTCGACGTACTCGGGGTCCATCGTGCGGTACGCGTCGTCGAGGTCGACCCAGTAGCCCATCCGGGTCGTGAGCTCGGTGAACGCGTCGGTGTGCCGGGTCACGGACTCGCGGCACTTGGCGTTGAACTCGGCGATGCCGTACGCCTCGATGTCCTTCTTGCCGTTGAAGCCCAGCTCCTTCTCGACCGCGAGCTCGACCGGCAGTCCATGGCAGTCCCAGCCGGCCTTGCGGCCGACGTGGTAGCCCTGCATGGTGCGGAAGCGGGGGAAGACGTCCTTGAAGACGCGGGCCTCGATGTGGTGGGCGCCGGGCATGCCGTTGGCGGTGGGCGGGCCCTCGTAGAAGACCCACTCGGGGCGGCCCTCGGACTGTTCGAGGCTCTTGGCGAAGACCTTGCTCTCGCGCCAGAAATCGAGCACGGCGTGCTCCAGCGCGGGCAGGTCGACCTGGGCGGGTACCTGGTGGTACTGCGGCGATGTCATGGGCGGACTTCCTCCGGCGGACGTTTTCCACTTCCGTCGGAGGGACGAGAGCCTCATCGACTCCCGCGGTACCACCCTCCTTGGCCCCGGGCGTGCGCCCGTGGCCCCCTCATTGGGGTCGCGATGCCGGTTCTACTTGCCTTGCGGCGTTCTTCCGACGGCTCCGGGTGATCTTCACGACGCGCTCGCCCCCGGGCTCCCACCGTCCCCGGGTCGCTCCTGGCTGCGTACGACGCTACTCGTCCCATCGACGCCTCTCGCTCAAGCCAGTGTACGGGCCCGTACGGGCGACGGCCGACCGGTTTAACCCGTGGGGCGGGGCGTGACCCGATTGGCCAGACGCGTACGTACGGACTCCGGGCGGGCGGCCGGAGGCGGATTACCCGGCGGGGAGCTGGGCACAACGGATTCAGGCGCGTCGGGATCCGGACACGGGGAGGGGCGATGCGGCGGCGTGCCCCGTTGCCGCGGCGCTGGGGTCGATTTATCGTCCCAGCACGATTCGCGTGCAAGATCACAATATGTGAAGGGGCCGCGGCCATGGTGGTGAAGAAGACTGCCGAGAAGAAGTCGGCGTCAGCGGGCTCCACGGGTGCGGCGGCCGGGAAGAAGGCGGCCGTGAAGGAATCGGCCGTGAAGAAGGCGGCGAAGAAGGCTGCTGTGAAGAAAGTGGCTGAGAAGAAGGTGCCGGCCAGGAAGGACCCGGCCGGCAAGGACGCGGAGAAGAAGACCGCGGCCAGGAACAAAGTGGTGCCCGCCGCACACGCGGGCACCGGGCGGCACGCGGCGTCGACCAAGAAGACGGCTGCGAAGAAGACCGCGGCCAAGAAGGCCGCCGCAGCGGCCATGGTGGCGGCCGAGGCCGCCGAGCAGACGGGAGCCCACACGGTGGTAGCCAAGAAGAGCGCGGCCCGGACCCGCACGGCCGGCAAGGGCGCGGCGCCCGTGCCCCCGGCCCGTGGAGTCGCCACGACAGCCCCCGGCGAACTGGCGGTCCGGCCGGGCGAGGATCCCTGGACGCGGCAGGAGGTCGAGGAGGCGCGGGCTCTGCTGAGCAGCGAGATCATGCGGCTGCGCAGTGAGCTGGAGGCCGCGAGTGCCGCGCTCGCCGGACTGATGCGCGACTCCGGCGACGGGGCGGGTGACGACGAGGCGGACACCGGCACCAAGAACATCACCCGCGAGCACGAGATGTCGCTCGCCGCCAACGCCCAGGAGATGCTCGACCAGACCGAGCGGGCGCTGGCCCGCCTCGACGCCGGGACGTACGGACTGTGCGAGGTCTGCGGCAATCCGATCGGCAAGGCACGGATGCAGGCGTTCCCCCGAGCGACGCTCTGTGTCGAGGACAAACAGAAGCAGGAGCGCCGCGGTTGATCCGGGGCCGTGTGTCGTACCCTCGTGCTCAGTCAGGAACCTAGGTTGAGGGATTCACGTGGCAGAGGCGGAGCGCATCATCGGTACGCCGGACATCCCCGATGCTGAGGGGACCGAAGGGGACGAGGCCGAGGGTCGGGGCGAGGAGACGGCCCCGAGCAGGGGCAAGCGGAAGATCATGGTGCTCTTCGGAGTGGCCGTCTTCGCCTATCTGCTCGACCTGATCAGCAAGATGATCGTGGTCGCGAAGCTGGAGCACCACCCGCCGGTCGAGATCATCGGCGACTGGCTGAGGCTCGACGCGATCCGCAACGCGGGCGCCGCGTTCGGAATCGGCGAGGCCTTCACGATCATCTTCACCTTCATCGCGGCGACGGTCATCGTGGTGATCGCCCGTCTCGCCCGCAAGCTCTACAGCCTGCCGTGGGCCATCGCGCTCGGCCTGCTGCTCGGCGGTGCGCTCGGCAACCTCACCGACCGCATCTTCCGCGCTCCCGGCACCTTCCAGGGAGCGGTGGTGGACTTCATCGCGCCCGCGCACTTCGCCGTCTTCAACCTCGCCGACTCCGCGATCGTCTGCGGCGGCATCCTGATCGTGATCCTTTCCTTCAAGGGCCTGGACCCCGACGGCACCGTGCACAAGGACTAGCGGGCGCAAGGCATACTCGACAGGTGAGTACGTATCCCGAGGTCCGCACCCTGCCCGTACCCGACGGTCTGGAAGGCGAGCGTGTCGACGCCGCCATTTCCCGGATGTTCGGTTTCTCCCGCACGAAGGCCGCCGACCTGGCCGCTGCCGGGAAGGTACAGGTGGACGGTGCGGTGGTCGGGAAGTCCGAGCGGGTACGGGGCGGTGCCTGGCTGGAAGTCGAGATGCCGCAGGCGGCCGCTCCGGTGCAGATCGTCGCCGAGCCCGTCGAGGGCATGGAGATCGTGCACGACGACGACGACATCGTCGTGATCGTGAAGCCGGTCGGGGTCGCCGCGCACCCGAGCCCCGGCTGGACCGGCACGACCGTCATCGGCGGTCTCGCCGCGGCCGGGTACCGGATCTCGACGTCCGGCGCCGCCGAGCGCCAGGGCATCGTCCACCGCCTCGACGTCGGCACCTCCGGCCTGATGGTCGTCGCCAAGTCCGAGCGGGCCTACACCCTGCTGAAGGCGCAGTTCCGCGACCGGGTCGTCGAGAAGAAGTACCACGCCCTGGTGCAAGGCCACCCGGACCCGATGAGCGGCACCATCGACGCTCCCATCGGGCGCCACCCCAACCTCGACTACAAGTGGGCCGTCACGGCCGAGGGCAAGCCCTCCGTGACGCACTACGACCTCATCGAGGCCTACCGGGCCGCGAGCCTCCTGGACATCAAGCTGGAGACGGGCCGCACGCACCAGATCCGGGTGCACATGTCGGCCCACCGCCACCCCTGCGTCGGTGACCTCACCTACGGCGCCGACCCGACGATGGCCAAGCGCCTCGGCCTGACGAGGCAGTGGCTGCACGCCGTGCGGCTCGGCTTCGAGCACCCGTCGGACGGCAGCTGGGTGGAGTTCGCCAGCGCGTACCCGGACGATCTCCAGCACGCCCTGGACACGATCGCGGCGGAGAGCGAATGACCGGCACGCCTGCTCCGTACACCACCCGCACGGTCGTCGACGAGCAGGACCGCGCCGCCTGTTTCCAGGTCCGCAAGGACGTCTTCGTCGGTGAGCAGAACGTGCCCGAGGAGATCGAGTACGACGCCCATGACGCGGACGCGGTGCATGTGATCGCCGTCGCGGCGGACGGCTCGGCGCTCGGCACCGGGCGGTTGCTGCACGGCCCCGCCGCCGCCGACAGGACCGGCGGCGATCCCACCGTCGGCTCGCTCGGCCGGCTGGCGGTGACCAAGCGGGCGCGCGGTCTCGGCGTCGGTGTGGCGCTGGTCCGGGCCATCGAGGACGCGGCCCGGGACCTCGGCCTGGCGGCCGTCGACCTGCACGCCCAGACCCATGCGCTCGGCTTCTACGAGCGGCTCGGGTATGCGGCGTACGGCCCCGAGTTCCCGGATGCGGGGATTGCGCACCGGGCGATGCGGCGCGCCCTGTAGCCGACGGCCCGTACCCGTGGAGCCGGGCGGACCGGTTCAGTCCGGCAGGCCCCAGCGCGTCCACGTCCCGTTCGACGGCACGTCGCGCGGGCCCGTCCCCGAGTGGCGTGTGCCGTGCGGGGTGACCACAGCCGTGCCACCGCGCGGCACAGCGACCGTGATCCGGCCGGGGCCGGTCTCGCGCCAGCGCAGCGGGCGCCCGTGCGCGTCCTGTACGTCGATCCGGCCCGCGATGGAGTGGTCCAGGGTCAGCGGGGCGCCCGCCTCGCTGTGCACCCGTACCCAGCGCGTGGCACCGCCGGAGCGGTCCGCGTCCACGAGGAAGGCGCCCTGGACACGGAGCGACGCGATCGACGCGTCCGCCCAGCGGTCCGAGACGGACGGGAAGACCTTCACCACCCCTTCATGGCCCTGCACCACCATGTCGAGCATCGACTGGGCCGCGGACAGCGGGCTCTCCAGGGCGAGGTTCTTGCCCTCCCGGTACATCGTGTTCACCGTCATCTGGCAGTCCGCGACCACCTTCAGATCGGTGAAGAAGGTCAGGAAGTCGAGGGCCTTCTCCGGCTCGTCCATCACCGAGAACATGGACGAGGCGGTGGCGTAGCTGTAGCCGTGCCACAGCTGCTGCATCGAGACCCAGTGGTCCATGGAGCGCCGCATCACCCCGCGGTCCGCGGCCCGGTCCCAGTTCCGTTCGCGCAGCGGGTACAGCCAGAGCAGATGCGAGTGGTGCCGGTGCGAATCGGCCAGCGCGACGTCCTTGCCGATCATGACTCCGGCCGCCGGGTCCTCGGCGTACGGGGTGAGCCTGCGGTCGATGTCCTGCCAGCGCTTCAGCCGCGGATCGTCGGCGCGCAGCAGCTTCGCCGACGCGATCAGGGTGCGCACACCCCAGCGGATCAGCGAGAGGTCGTAGGTGCAGTCCGCGGCGTTGGCGTACTCGGGAGAGCGGGTCTCCAGCAGATGCAGCCTGCCGTCCGGGCCCTCGTGCAGGAAGTGCGCGTAGAAATTGATGGCCCTGGCGAGGATCGGGTACACCACGTCGCGCAGGACGGACAGGTCCATCGAGTGCCGGTAGGACTGCCAGACGTTGTGCAGGGCCCAGGTGAGGTTGCCGAAGTTGTCGGAGACGTGGTCCGAGCCCGGCGCGCCGACGTCGTACGTGTCGCCCGCGCGCAGCTGCCAGTCGGAGGGATGGCCCAGCGCATAGCTCTCGCCGTCGCGGTAGTCGACAGGGACGGAGGTCGGGAGGTTGTGTTCGAAGCGGCGGAAGGCGCCCGTCACGGAGTCGAGTTCGGGGTGGTTGGAGCCGTGGACGGGCGCCATGCCGATCTGGACGTTGAGGTTCCACCAGACCGCGGTCCAGTTGTTGCCGACCTCGGGGAACCACGGGCCCCACTCGGAGATCGTCGGACCCTCGGCCCTGGTCGACGCGGCGAGCTTGTAGAGCTGGATGACGTAGAAGCTCTGCAGCCGCTTGTCCGGTACGGAGAGGAAGCTGCGCCGGTAGTACGCGTGCCACCAGGCGCGGTGACGGTCCACCAGCCGGTCCGGGTCGGTGGCGAGGGTGCGGTCCACGGCTCGTAGCGCGTCGGTCGTCGCCCGGGAGACCTGGCCGGGGAAGCGGTACACGAGGTGTGCGGCGAGCAGCCGGCCGGTGCCTTCGCGCCGCTCGCGCCAGGCGGTGGTCCAGCCGCCGCCCGCGAGCAGCGGCTGCTCGACGAAGCCGTCGCCGACGCGCGGTTCCGGGTTGGGCGTGTAGTCCTCGGGCTTGCCGCTGTTACGGGTGGTGGCGGCCCGCAGCCACTGGAAGGACCAGGCCGCGGACTCCTCGCCCGGCGTGGGCCGGGTGGAGATCAGCAGCGCGCCGGTGTCGTTCTGGACGAGGGCGGAGAAGGCCAGGGAACCGCGGGTGGTGGTGACGGTGCCGCGCAGCTCGGCGTCGTACGGGTCAAGGGTCCAGTCGACGGCGGTGATCTCCCCGGCCAGGGTCAGGGTGAAGTACCCGATGGGGAGGCGGGAGAAGCCGATGCCGCCGCGCCACTGGCCGCGCTGGTCCTGCACCTGACTGTGGCTGAGCATCAGTTTCAGGGTGTTCGGGGTCGTTCCCGCGTACAGCTGGGCACCGAGGTAGCCGTTGGCGAGGAAGGGGGCCTGCTGCCAGCCGGTGGGGAGCGTGCGCCAGGTCATGGCGGCGTCGCGGACGGTCTTCTCGTACAGGTCGGCGCCGGGCTGACCGGGCGTTACGGGGGAGGAGGCGGCCCATGCGGTACGGGAGCCGGCGAGCCAGAGAGCGGATGTTCCGGCAGCGGCAGCGCCGACGAAATGCCTTCGGGAGAACGCGGTCACGTGGTTTCTCCTGCCAGTCATGTATGCAGTGAGGGTTCCTGTCCCTGAATGACGCACGCCGCATACTGCCCGCCCCGGGGAGGATGCGGAAGGGGGCTGACCGCATAAACATCGGAGGAATGGCCGCTCAGGGAGGCGGCACAGAGGAGGTGTTGTCTGGATTGCGGGCCTTGCGTGGCAGGCTTGAAGTCCAGATCGGCCGACCGAAGAGGCCGGCTCACCGTGTTCCGGAAGGCACCTCGTGGACCAAATGGCGCTGCTCCTCCTGCTGTTGCTCGGAGCCGTGGTCACGGTGCCACTGGGACAGCGTCTCGGACTGCCCGCGCCGGTGCTGATGACGCTCGCCGGAGTCGGCATGGCGTTCCTCAGCTTCGTGCCGAATGTGAACATCCCGCCCGAGATCATTCTTCCCGCGCTGCTGCCGCCGCTGCTCTACGCCTCCGTGCAGCGCACCTCCTGGCGGCAGTTCGCCGCCAATAAACGACCGATCTTTCTGCTGGCTGTCGCGCTGGTCTTCATCACGACGGCCGCCGTCGCCGCGGTGGCCAACGCGATCGTTCCAGGGCTGCCCATCGCCGCCGCCGTGGCGCTCGGCGCGCTCGTCGCCCCACCCGACCCGGTCGCCGCGACGGCCGTCGCGGGCTCGGTCGGGCTGCCGCGCCGGCTCGTCTCCATCCTGGAGGGCGAGGGGCTGTTCAACGACGTGACCGCGATCGTGCTGTACCACGTGGCGATCGCGGCCGCCGTGAGCGGCACGTTCTCGCTGCCGCAGGCGTTCGGACTGCTGATCCTCTCCGCGGTCGTCGCCGTGGTGGTGGGTCTCGTGCTCGGCTGGATCACCATCAAGCTCATGGGCCTGCTCGGCGATGCCACCCTCCAGGTCGGCCTCACCCTGCTGGTGCCGTTCGTCAGCTACGTGCTCGCGGAGGAGCTCATGGGGTCGGGCGTGCTCGCCGTCCTTACCACCGCGCTCTTCCTCGCCGAGCACACCGCCGACGCCGATGACGTCCTCGGCCGCCTCACCGGCCGTTCCTTCTGGGAGATCGTCGACACCCTCGTCACCGGGGTCGCCTTCGGGCTGATCGGCCTCGAACTGCACAACGTCTTCGGCACGGCCGCCGGCCGCGAACTCCGGATGTTCGGCTGGGGGCTGGCCATCGTGGCGGTCGTCGTCGGCGTACGGCTGCTGTATCTGCTGCCCGCGACCTGGCTCGCCAAGCGGCTGCACACCCGGCGCGACGTCAGCGAGGAGATCCCCACCAGCTGGCGGGAGACCGTCGTCATGTGGTGGTCCGGGATGCGCGGAGTGGCCTCGGTCGCGCTGGCGCTCGCGATCCCGCTGAAGACGGATGACGGGAAGCCGTTCCCGGGGCGCGACGAGATCGTCTTCATCGCCTTCGCCGTGATCATGGCCACGCTCGTCGTCCAGGGACTCACCCTGCCGTGGCTGGTCCGCAAGCTCCGGGTCAAGGCGGACACGGACGCCGAGGAGGCCCTGGAGAAGGACCTCGCGATCCGTGCCGCCAAAGCCGCGAAGCAGCGGCTCAAGGAGATCGAGGCGGTCGAGGAGTTCCCGGAGGAGGTCGCGGAGCGGCTGCAGCGGCTCGCGTACGACGTGGGGGCGCGGATCAGCCCCGACATGGTCGACGACGAGCGCCGCGAGGCGTACGCGAAACGCGCCGAGCGCTTCAGGGCGATCAGCCGTGTCCAGCGCGAGATGATGTCGGCCGCCCGCCACGCGGTGCTCTCCGCCCGCAACGAGGCGGGTACGGACCCGGAGGTCGTCGACCGGGTGCTGCGGCAGCTGGACGTACGCAGCCTGCGGTGAGGCGGTGCTCCGAGGGGCGACGCCCCGCGCCCGGTCAGCCGCGTCCCGTGCGGGGCGACTTGTCCCAGCCCGTCGGCTTCTCGTCCATCGGGTGGGACGAGTTGGGCCACTCGTCGCCGGGCGGAAGTGTGGCGGGCGCCGTCGCGATCCTCGGCAGCGCGTACGGGTGGTGGTCGCGAAGCCAGCCGATGAGCTGCTCCCGCACGGCACAGCGCACCGTCCAGATGTCGTCCGCGTCCTTCGCCGTGACCACCGCGCGGACCTGGATCGTCGACGGTGTGGTGTCCGTGACCGCCAGGGACCAGTTACGGCCGTCCCAGGCGGCACACTCGCCCAGGATGTCCCGCAGCTGCTCCCGCATCGCGGCGACCGGGGCCGAGTGGTCGAGATGGAAGAAGACCGAGCCGGTCATCTGCGCGCCACCGCGCGACCAGTTCTCGAACGGTTTGCTGGTGAAGTACGAGACAGGCATCGTGATCCGCCGCTCGTCCCAGGTCCGTACCGCGAGGAAGGTCAGGGTGATCTCCTCGATCGTGCCCCACTCGCCGTCCACCACCACCGTGTCGCCGATCCGCACCATGTCGCCGAACGCGATCTGCAGCCCCGCGAAGAGATTGCCGAGCGTCGACTGGGCCGCGATGCCCGCGACGATGCCCAGGACGCCGGCCGAAGCCAGCATCGAGGCGCCGAACGTCCGCATCGCGGGGAACGTCAGGAGCATCGCGCCGACAGCGACCGTCGCCACGATCGCGGTGACCACCCGCTGGATCAGCATCACTTGCGTACGGACCCGCCGCACCCGCGCCGGATCGCGGGTGTTCGCCGCGTACCGGGCGTAGACGGAGTCGACGACGGCCGTCGCGATCCGCACCACCAGCCAGGCGGACGCCCCGATCAGCACCAGCGTCAGGAACTGGCCGATCCCCGCCCGGTGGTCCCTGACCACATCGAGCCGGGTCTGGGTGTACGCGCCCCGCAGCAGCGCCGTGCACAGAGTCAGCTGGAGCGGGATCCGGCAGCGCCGCAGCAGACCCCACAACGGTGTCTCGTGGTGCCGGCCGTCGGTCCGTCTGAGCAGCTGATCGACCAGCCAGCCGATCAGCAGCGTGATCACGACCGAGCCGCCGACGACGACCAGCGGACGCAGCACGCTCTCTATCCCGTCGTTCTCCATGCTTCCGACGGTAACTGGCACCATGGGCCTCATGAACATCATGCTTTTCCACTCGACGTACGGTCTGCGCCCGGCGGTGCACGCGGCCGCCGCACGGCTGCGCGCGGCCGGGCACGAGGTGCAGGTGCCCGATCTCTTCGAGGGGCACACCTTCGAAACTGTCGAGGAGGGCCTGGCCTTCAAGGAGGAGGTGGGCAAGGACGAACTGCTCAGGCGGGCCGTGCTGGCTGCCGCGCCCTACTCGGACCGGGGTCTGGTGTACGCCGGATTCTCCTTCGGCGCCTCCACCGCGCAGACCCTGGCGCTCGGCGACGAGAAGGCGCGCGGTCTGCTGATGTTCCACGGCACCTCGGACATCGCGGAGAACGCCACGGTGGACGAGCTGCCCGTACAGCTGCACGTCGCGGACCCGGACCCGTTCGAGACGCACGACTGGCTGAACTCCTGGTATCTGCAGATGCAGCGGACCGGCGCCGATGTCGAGATCTACCGCTACCCCGGCGCGGGCCATCTGTTCACCGATCCCGAGCTGCCGGACCACGACGCGGCATCGGCCGCGCTGGCGTGGAAGGTCGCGCTGGGCTTCCTCGCCACGCTGTGACCGCGACCGCGCGAAGGGCCCCGCACCGAGCGAGGCCCTTCGGACGGTACGGGGTGGATCAGCCGCGGTAGGCGGTCCAGCTGTCGCTCATCCGCTGCACCTGGCCCGGGGTGAACTGGGTCATGCAGGAGTCGTACGTGTAGTCCATGAAGTTGTGGATCGGGTCGACCCCCGCCTTGCTGGTGCAGGTGTCGCGCCCGGTCGGGCAGGCGTACGCGGGGCTCGCCTCGGCCGGAGTGTCGGCCACGTAGTCGCCGTTGCCGTTACAGCCGCCCTGGAAGGTGTGGTAGAGCCCCATCCAGTGGCCGACCTCGTGGGTGGCGGTGTCGCCCTCGTTGTAGTTGGTGGCGGAGCCGCCGGGCAGCGAGGCGTCGAGCATGACGACGCCGTCGTCCGACGGGTTGGACTTGTAGGAGCTGGGGAAGGTGGCCCAGCCCAGCAGGCCGCCGCCGAGGTTGGCGGTGTAGAGGTTGAGCGCGTTCGCGCCGCCCTTGCGCAGCTTCGACTTCATGGCCTTCTCGGCGGAGGAGCCCGGCGAGACGCCGTTGTACCAGGAGCTGTTGTCCGTGTAGTCCGTGCCGGCCAGGGAGAACTGGAAGCCGGAGTTGGTGTTGCCGCTGCCCTGGCCGCTGTAGGCGGCGTTCAGGACACTGATCTGGCTGCTGATGGCGGACGCGCTGAGCTTGCCGGTCGTTCCGGAGTGCACCACGTGGAAGTACACCGGGATCGTGGCTCCCGCGGCGAGCGTGGAGCCGCTGAGCCGGCGGTCCGCGAGTCTCTCCTTGAGCTGGGTGTCCATGGCCTTGGCCTGGGCCGCGGTGAGTTCGTTGGGGTCCGCGGTGTGCTTGGTGCCCGAGGGGCGGGCCTCGCGCGCGGTGGCGGAGGTGCTCGCCTCGTTCGCGCACTTCTCGGCGGATGCGGCGGATACGGCTGACGCGGCGGATGCCGAGGAGGTGGACGACTTCGCGGCGGCGGAGCCGGAGGGCGCGGAGAGCGGTGCCAGAGCCAGAGTTCCGGCCAGAACGGCGGTGCCGATCGCACGGTTACGTATACGCGGTGATATACGGGCAAGAGTGCGCACAGGGACTCCTCGCGGACGTGTGGGGGGAGGGATTTCCTCACCTGCCGCCGGGAGATTACGTGCGCATGTCAGATGCTGAGGAGAATCGATCAAGCCCAATCGACCGTGGGGCAAACCGGGGAAACGGGAAGAAATAATTCTGTACGTTCCAGAGTTTGAGACGCCCACGTAACGTGCCGCGTTACCCCGGCGGGTGGTGTGTCCCCATTGGGGCCGGGGGACACGCCACCCGCCGTAGCGATGTAATGTGCCGTCAACACGGGCCGGAGTGGCCGAAAACAGCCCCTCAGTGCACCGGGCGGTCCACCCGCTCGACCTTCTGCGTTCCGCTGAGCGTCCGGTACGAGCGCGTCCACGCGGAGGTCGCGTCCCGCTTCGCCTTGTCGGAGACGGCGCAGTAGTCCCAGTTGGCGCACGGGACCACGCCGAAGCGCACGCCGGGCGTGGCCGCTCCGGCCGCGGGCGCGGTACGGGTGCGCCCGTCGGCGAGAAGACCCCCGTACCGTCGCCCGCCGAGAAACGGAACCAGTACACGGTCGCCGGGCCCAGCCCCCGCACATCGGCCTTCACGGTGTGGTCGGAGGCGGCCCGCGCGACGGTGGTGCCGTGCGCGACGACCCGGGCGAACTCCTTGTCCTCGGCGACCTCCCAGCGCACCGCCGTATCGGCGCCACGGCCGGAACCGGGTACGGCGTCGGGGTCGGGGGTGACCCGGGTCCACAGGAGTGTGCCGTCGGGAGGGGGCGCCTCTCATGCCCTTGAGGCTATGGGGGAGGGTCGCCGGAGGCGACGCCGTGCAGGAAGGCGGGCCCGTCCGCGGCGCGCGCGGTGGGGGCGGCGCCCAGCACGGGGGCCGCGACTGCGGTGGCGGCAGCGGCCTCGACGACGCTGCGGCGGCTGGGAGCGGACAGCGGCGAGGAAAGGTGTCGACCGGTCGTGGGGCAGAACCCTACTGACCCGGTATGCCCAACGGGCAGGCGAACCAAGGAGGTTCGCCTGCCCGTCGGAGATGCGCTGCCGGGGGTTCGCCGCCCGGCCGGGGCCGGGAAGGCCGTCAGCCCTTCAGCGCGGCGGTGATCGCGGTGTTGAATTGGTCCACCGTCATCGGAGCGTTCTCGCTCTGCCCGTCGGTGAGCGCCTTGCCGTCCATCTTCAGCGTCGGAGTGCCCTTCACGCCGCTCTTGTCGAACGCCGCGGACATCTTCATCGCCCAGTTGTCGTACGTACCGTCCTCGACGTCCTTCTGGAAGGCCTTGTTGCCCTTCAGCGCGTCCACCGAGTCGGCGACCTTGATCAGGTACGCGTCGTCCTTGAACTTGTCGTCGGTCTCCTCCGGGTGGTACTTCGCGGAGTAGAGCGCGTACTTGTAGTCGAGGAAGGCCTCCGGGCTGACATTGAGCGCCGCGCCGAGCGCACTCAGCGCGTTCTTCGAGCCCTCGCCGTTGGACATGTCGTCGATGAACGTGGCGCCGATGTACTTGATCTTGTACTTCCCGGCGTCGACGTCCTTGTGCACCGTCTCGCCGACGGTCTGCTCGAACGTGGCGCAGACCGGGCAGCGCGAGTCCTCGTACAGCTCCAGGGTCTTCTTCGCGGTCGACTTGCCGATGACGACGGTCGTGCCGTTCTCGCCGGAGGTGTTCTTGGGCGCCGTGACGTTCTTCGCGTCCTTGGCCGCCTCCCAGTGGGACGGCTTGTTCAGTTGCATGACGCCCCAGGTGCCCGCGCCCACGATCGCCAGCACACCGACGACCGAGACGCCGACGATGATCTGCCTGCGGGTCTTGTCCCTCTTGGCCTGGCGCTCGCGCTCGGCGCGCAGACGCTCGCGGGCCGCCGCCTTGTTGGCCTGGCTGTTGCGCTTGCTCATGTTCGTCTCTCCAAGATGTGGGTGGTACGTCGTCGGGGATGTGCGTGCTCAGGCGATGGCGCAGGCCGAGCGCGGTGGTCCCCTCCGTCCCACGGAGTGCACGAGCAGACGGGCGTGGACGAGCAGGTGCGGGCCGTGTCCGGCGGGGCGCACCCTGCGGTGTACGGAGCGACGGGCCGTACCCACCACGGCGACCGCGGTCAGCAGCGGCCGGAACGCCAGGACGGCGACCGCGCCCAGCAGGCCGACGAGCGCGGACTCGCCGCGCCGGAGCCAGGCCGCGGCGAGCAGCCCGACCGTCACGTGGGCGGCCAGCAGCAGCCACGGCACCGCGGGGCCGGGGGAGGCCAGCAGCGCGGCCGCCGTATGTCCGGGGCCGGTCACCGAGGCGAGCGGGGCGCCGACATCGCCGGCCCGTGCCGCGCCGGCGCCGAGGTCACCGCCGCCGCACAGCACATCGACGCCGACCGAACGCAGCGGCCCCGCTATCGGGCCGCCGGCCGCGCCGTAACAGAGGTGCTGGCCGGTGGTGAACACGGTGTCGGCGGCCAGTTCCAGCGGGACCAGCAGCCCGGCGATCGCCCCGAAGCCGCGCTCCCGGCCGGCCAACGCGTACGCCACGGCGAAGACCAGGCCGGCCAGCAGGGCGACGACGGTCAGTGGCAGCGAGACCTGGGAGAGCAGCACATGGGACCCGGCCGAGAGCGTCACGACGAGCGCTGTGAAAAGCGCCGCGCGAACGACTCTGAGCTGCGTCCCGGATATGTCCATCGTTGAGGAGTGTCGCATGTGAACCTGTCGGCGCCCCCGAAGGGGGCGGCTGCGTGCGGAGCCCTACAGTCCGGGGATCCGGCCGTTGCGGAAGAGGTCCACGAAGATCTGGTGGTCGGCGCGGGCCCGGGCGCCGTAGCTGTGGGCGAAGTCCACCAGCAGGCCGGCGAAGCCCTCCTCGTCCGCCGCGATCGCCGCGTCGATCGCCCGCTCCGTGGAGAACGGCACCAGTGAGTGGCCGCTCTCGTCGTCCGCCGCGGAGTGCATCGCGGCCGTCGCCCGGCCGAGGTCGGCGACGACCGCGGCGATCTCCTCCGGCTCGTCGATGTCGGACCAGTCCAGATCGACCGCGTACGGAGACACCTCGGCGACCAGCTGCCCGGCCCCGTCCAGCTCGGTCCAGCCGAGCCACGGGTCGGCGTGCGCCTGCAGCGCGCGCTGCGAGATGACCGTGCGATGGCCCTCGTGCTGGAAGTACTCGCGCACGGCCGCGTCGGTGATGTGCCGGGAGACCGCGGGGGTCTGCGCCTGCTTGAGATAGATCACCACATCGTTCTCCAGGGCGTCGCTGTTGCCCTCCAGGAGGATGTTGTACGAGGGCAGACCGGCCGAACCGATGCCGATGCCGCGACGGCCGACGACATCCTTCACCCGGTAGGAGTCGGGGCGGGTCAGGCTCGACTCCGGCAGCGTCTCCAGATAGCCGTCGAAGGCGGCCAGCACCTTGTAGCGTGTCGCCGCGTCCAGGTCGATCGAGCCGCCGCCCGGCGCGAAGCGGCGCTCGAAGTCCCGGATCTCCGTCATCGAATCCAGCAGCGCGAACCGGGTCAGCGACCGGGCGTCACGCAGCGCGTCCAGCAGCGGGCCCTCGGCCGTGTCGAGCGTGAAGGGCGGCACCTCGTCATTCTTCGCGCCCGTAGCCAGCGCGTGGATCCGCTCGCGGTAGGCCGCCGCGTAGATCCGGACCAGCTCGGTGATCTGGTCGTCCCCCAGTGCCTTCGCGTACCCGATCAGTGCGACGGAGGCGGCGAACCGCTTGAGGTCCCAGGTGAACGGGCCGACATACGCCTCGTCGAAGTCGTTCACATTGAAGATCAGCCGGCCGTTCGCATCCATGTACGTGCCGAAATTCTCCGCATGCAGATCGCCGTGGATCCACACCCGGCCGGTCCGCTCGTCCAGGTACGGGCCGCCGTGCCGTTCCCGCTCCAGGTCGTCGTAGAACAGGCACGCCGTACCCCGGTAGAAGGCGAACGCAGAGCCTGCCATCTTGCGGAACTTGACGCGGAAGGCAGCCGGATCGGCGGCCAGCAGCTCCCCGAACGCGGTGTCGAAGACCTCAAGAATGTGCTCCCCGCGCTGCGCCGCGCCGGTCTGCGCTTCCGACATCTCTGGGTGCCTCCTGGTACCTGACATGCATGACACATGGGATGGGCTGCTCAGCCCCTTCAACGCGCGACCGTACCCGCGAGTGCCCCTCGGTCGTCACCTCGGAGACGTAGACTTCCACGCTGTCCCCCCAGTCAGTCATTGCCTGTTTCCCCGGAGGCCCGACGCCGTGACCAAGCCGCCCTTCACGCACCTTCACGTCCACACCCAGTACTCCCTGCTGGACGGTGCTGCGCGGCTCAAGGACATGTTCAACGCGTGCAATGAAATGGGCATGTCCCATATCGCGATGACCGACCACGGCAATCTGCACGGCGCCTACGACTTCTTCCATTCGGCGCAGAAGGCGGGCGTGACGCCGATCATCGGGATCGAGGCGTACGTCGCTCCGGAGTCGCGCAAGCACAAGCGGAAGATCCAGTGGGGCCAGCCGCACCAGAAGCGCGACGACGTCTCGGGTTCGGGTGGTTACACCCACAAGACGATCTGGGCGTCGAACGCGACGGGGCTGCACAACCTCTTCCGGCTCTCCTCGGACGCGTACGCCGAGGGCTGGCTGCAGAAGTGGCCGCGGATGGACAAGGAGACCATCGCCCAGTGGTCCGAGGGCCTGATCGCCTCCACCGGCTGCCCCTCGGGCGAGGTGCAGACCCGGCTGCGGCTCGGCCAGTTCGACGAGGCGGTCCAGGCGGCCTCCGACTACAAGGACATCTTCGGCGAGGGCAAGTACTTCCTGGAGCTGATGGACCACGGCATCGAGATCGAGCGCCGGGTCCGCGACGGGCTCCTCGAAATCGGCAAGAAGCTGAACATCCCACCGCTGGTGACCAACGACTCGCACTACACCTACGCGCACGAGGCCACGGCCCACGACGCGCTGCTGTGCATCCAGACCGGCAAGAACCTCTCCGACCCGGACCGCTTCCGCTTCGACGGCACCGGCTACTACCTCAAGACCACCGACGAGATGTACGCCGTCGACTCCTCCGACGCCTGGCAGGAGGGGTGCGCCAACACGCTGCTGGTCGCGCAGCAGATCGACACCGGCGGCATGTTCGAGAAGCGCGACCTGATGCCGAAGTTCGACATCCCGGACGGGTTCACGGAGATCACCTGGTTCCAGGAGGAAGTGCGGCGCGGGATGGAGCGCCGCTTCCCGGGCGGTGTCCCCGACGACCGGCAGAAGCAGGTCGAGTACGAGATGGACATCATCATCCAGATGGGGTTCCCGGGCTACTTCCTCGTCGTCGCCGACTTCATCATGTGGGCGAAGAACAACGGCATCGCGGTCGGCCCCGGCCGAGGCTCCGCGGCCGGTTCGATCGTCGCGTACGCGATGGGCATCACCGACCTCGACCCGATCGAGCACGGACTGATCTTCGAGCGGTTCCTCAACCCCGAGCGCGTCTCCATGCCCGATGTCGACATCGACTTCGACGAGCGCCGGCGCGTCGAAGTGATCAGGTACGTGACGGAGAAGTACGGCGCCGACAAGGTCGCGATGATCGGCACGTACGGCAAGATCAAGGCGAAGAACGCCATCAAGGACTCCGCCCGCGTCCTCGGCTACCCGTACGCGATGGGCGACCGGCTCACCAAGGCCATGCCCGCCGATGTCCTCGGCAAGGGCATCGACCTCAACGGCATCACCGACCCCAAGCACCCGCGCTACAGCGAGGCGGGCGAGATCCGGGGGATGTACGAGAACGAGCCGGACGTGAAGAAGGTCATCGACACCGCGAAGGGCGTCGAGGGCCTGGTCCGGCAGATGGGCGTGCACGCCGCGGGCGTCATCATGTCCAGCGAGCCGATCGTCGACCACGCCCCGATCTGGGTCCGGCACACCGACGGCGTCACGATCACGCAGTGGGACTACCCGCAGTGCGAGTCGCTCGGCCTGCTGAAGATGGACTTCCTGGGCCTGCGCAACCTGACCATCATGGACGACGCCGTCAAGATGGTGGAGTCCAACAAGGGCGTCAAGCTGGACCTGCTCGGCCTCCCGCTGGACGACCCGAAGACGTACGACATGCTCTGCCGCGGCGACACGCTCGGCGTGTTCCAGTTCGACGGCGGGCCGATGCGTTCCCTGCTGCGCCAGATGCAGCCCGACAACTTCGAGGACATTTCCGCCGTCTCGGCCCTGTACCGGCCGGGCCCGATGGGCATGAACTCGCACACGAACTACGCCGAGCGCAAGAACGGCCGGCAGGAGATCACCCCGATCCACCCGGAGCTGGAGGAGCCCCTCAAGGAGGTCCTCGGGCTCACCTACGGCCTGATCGTGTACCAGGAGCAGGTACAGAAGGCCGCCCAGATCGTCGCCGGGTACTCGCTCGGCGAAGCCGACATCCTGCGCCGAGTGATGGGCAAGAAGAAGCCCGAGGAACTGGCGAAGAACTTCGTCCTCTTCGAGGCGGGTGCCAAGGAGAAGGGCTTCTCCGACGCCGCGATCAAGGCCCTGTGGGACGTGCTGGTCCCGTTCGCCGGATACGCGTTCAACAAGGCGCACTCCTCCGCGTACGGTCTGGTCACCTACTGGACCGCGTACCTGAAGGCGAACTACCCCGCCGAGTACATGGCGGCGCTGCTGACCTCCGTCAAGGACGACAAGGACAAGTCGGCGGTCTATCTCAACGAGTGCCGTCGCATGGGCATCAAGGTGCTGCCGCCCAATGTGAACGAGTCACTGTCGAACTTCGCGGCGCAGGGCGACGACGTGATCCTCTTCGGCCTGACGGCCGTCCGCAATGTGGGTCAGAACGTCGTCGACTCGATCATCCGGTGCCGCAAGGCGAAGGGGAAGTACAGCAGCTTCCCCGACTTCCTCGACAAGGTCGAGGCGGTGGTCTGCAACAAGCGCACCGTCGAATCGCTGATCAAGGCCGGCGCGTTCGACGAGATGGGCCACACCCGCAAGGGCCTGGTCGCCCACCACGAACCGATGATCGACAACGTGGTGCAGGTCAAGCGCAAGGAGGCCGAGGGGCAGTTCGACCTCTTCGGCGGCATGGGCGAGGAGGAGACCGACGAGCCGGGCTTCGGGCTCGACGTGGAGTTCTCCGACATCGAGTGGGAGAAGTCCTACCTGCTGGCCCAGGAGCGCGAGATGCTCGGCCTGTACGTTTCCGACCACCCGCTCTTCGGTCTGGAACACGTGCTGTCCGACAAGGCCGACGCCTCGATCTCCCAGCTGACCGGCGGGGAGCACGCCGACGGCGCCATCGTCACCGTCGGCGGCATCATCTCCGGCCTCCAGCGCAAGATGACCAAGCAGGGCAACGCCTGGGCCATCGCCACCGTCGAGGACCTGGCCGGCTCCATCGAGTGCATGTTCTTCCCCGCCACCTACCAGCTGGTCTCCACCCAGCTCGTCGAGGACACCGTCGTCTTCGTCAAGGGACGCCTCGACAAGCGCGAGGACGTGCCCCGGCTCGTCGCCATGGAGATGCAGGTCCCCGACATCTCGTCGGCCGGTACCAACGCCCCCGTGGTCCTCACCATCCCCACCGTCAAGATCACCCCGCCGATGGTCAGCCGCCTCGGCGAGGTACTCAGCAACCACCGGGGCGACACCGAGGTACGGATCAAGCTCCAGGGCCCCCGCAAGACGACGGTGCTCCGGCTCGACCGGCACCGGGTGAAGCCCGACCCGGCGCTCTTCGGTGACCTGAAGGTGCTGCTCGGGCCGTCCTGCCTGGCCGGCTGAGCCGGACCGCGACCGCTGCGCACGAGAGGGGCGCTCCCGCGAAAGCGGG
>NZ_JBHVFF010000138.1:0-21221 GCF_042801895.1 Streptomyces sp. NPDC057543
CCTGCTGGTCAACCACGGCCAGGAGCTCGTCTATATCCCCGGTATCGCGGTCAACCGGGCCACCGACAGCTACCGCGGCCAAGGCAAGACGGACGCCCGTGACGCCCGCGTGATCGCCGACCAGGCACGGATGCGCCGCGACCTCCAGCCGATCCGCCCCGGCGACGAAGCCACGATCGAGCTGCGGCTGCTGACCGACCACCGCGTCGATCTGGTCGCCGACCGCACCCGCACCATCAACCGGCTCAAGGCCCTGCTGAACGGCATGTTCCCGGCTCTGGAACGAGCCCTCGACCTTGGTAACGCCGGCCCGCTGGTTCTGCTGGCCGGATACCAGACACCGGCAGCGATCCGCCGCGCGGGCACCCGCCGGCTGACCACTTGGCTGCGCAACCGCAAGGTCTGCAACGCTGCTTCCCTCGCTGAGAAGGTGGTTGAAGCCGCGGAGCGCCAGCACACCGCCGTCGCGGGCGAGAAGGCCATCGCGACGATGGTGCACACCCTCGCGAGGGAGGTGATGGCCCTCAACGAGAAGATCACCGAGACCGACAAGCTCATCGAGGGCCGGTTTCGCGAGCACGAACTTGCCGACGTGATCCAGTCCATGCCCGGCATCGGCACGGTCCTCGGTGCCGAGTTCCTCGCCGCCGTCGGCGGCAGCCTGGACGCTTTCCCCACCGCCGACCGGCTCGCGGCCTTCGCCGGCGTGGCACCCGCCCCACGCGACTCCGGCCAGGTCAGCGGTAACGACCACCGACCGACGAGATACCACCGCCGCCTGCAGCGCGTCTTCTACACCTCCGCGCTGATCAGCGTCCAGCACGACCCCAACTCGCGGAAGTTTTATGACCGCAAGCGCGCCGAGGGGAAACGTCACGTCCAGGCCGTCCTCGCGCTCGCACGCCGCCGCGTCAACGTTCTGTGGGCTCTGATCCGTGACCGACGGTGCTACCGGATCACACCCCCTGTCACCGAACCGGCTTGACAACAGCATTGGGAAGCACCTGGACGAGGTCTTTATCAAGATCAACGGCGAGCAGCGGTATCTGTGGCAGGCCGTCTACGCCGACGGCAACGTGCTCGACATCCTGGTCCAGGGCCGAAGGGACAACGCCTCAGCCCGGCGCTTCTTCCGCAAACTGCTCAGGAACGCCAGTCTCGGTGCCCTCAGCACGACTTCACCTCAGCACTGGAGGTGATCCGGCCCACCCTGGGCAGTTCCTACGCGATCCGCCGGCTTCGCCTCTTCACCCAGGTTGTCAGATACCCCACCCTCATCGAGGCGTGCCAGACGCATGGCATCCATCCGTCGACCCTCACCATGCAGCTCAAGCGCCTGGAGACGGACCTCGGCGGCCCGCTGCTGATCCGCGCCAGCCGAGGTCGCCACTCGAACTCACCGGTCTCGGCCACGACGTCGTCGAGGCCGTCGAGGGCTGGGCCCACACACTGGCGGAACAACCGCGGGAGACATGGGCCCGATCGGAGCGGCGCCCTCCACGGCCAGGGCGCAGGCGCAAGAGCCGACACCCTGTAGATGCGCCGGGCCTGGGCCGCTTCCCCGCCCTCCTGCATCCGGCGGTGCGATCGTTCGCCGGGCGCCGGCGGCTGCACCGGTTCCTGCAGGCCGCGAACTACCCTTCCTTGGCGGCGTACTGCCGCGACTCGGGAATGTCCCCGTCCGCGCTGACTCCGCAGATTCAGCACCTGGAACGAGACCTCAGGGGCAGGTCCTGATCCGCGGTCAGCACGGGCACCGGATGCGGCTCACGGACTTCGGTGAGAGGGTCCTGGCCGTCGCTCGGCCCTACGCCGACCAGCTAGGAACCGGCGAGGGCCGAGAGTGCCAGGACGCGGACGGTGCGGCCGCGGATCGCGCCCGTGATCGCCACCCTCGGCAGCCTGCCGCCCGAGGCCGTAGAAGACCGGTGGGCGTTCGAGGTGAAGCACGAGGTTCTCCAGACATTCAGATGTGTCTCGCGTCGTTAATCACTTGCCTGGTACGACCTCACCGGTGAGGATCAGCGGGTGATTGCAGCTGTGTCGGACGGGCGCGCGGGAATCAACGCTGCCCTGGTGAAGCGGTTGATCGCCGCCCAGTTCCCTCAGTGGAGCCGTCTGCCCGTGGTCCCGGTGGCGGTGGACGGCTGGGACAACCGCACCTACCGCCTCGGTGAGGACATGACGGTCCGCCTGCCCACCGCAGCCGGCTACGCCCCTGCGGTCGACAAGGAATGCGACTGGCTGCCTCGCCTGGCCCCCGCGCTGCCGGTGGCCGTCCCCACCGTCCTGGCCAAGGGAGCCCCCGGCGCGGGATACCGCTACCCCTGGTCCGTGCGCGGCTGGCTGCCCGGCGAGACGGCTTCTGCCGAACGCATCGACGACATGACCCAGTTCGCCACCAATGTCGCCGGGTTCGTCCTCGCCCTTCAGCGCTGTGACTCCAAGGGCGGTCCTCTCGCCGGGGCGCACAGCGGGTATCGCGGCGCGTCACCCGCCCACTACGACGACGAGACGCGTCGCTGCATCACCGCCCTGAGCGGCCGGATCGACACCGTGAGGGCCACCGAGACCTGGCAAGCGGCACTCGAGGCCCAATGGTGTGGAACGCCGGTGTGGTTCCACGGCGACATCGGCGGCAACAACCTGCTTGTCACCGACGGCAAGCTGTCGGCCGTCATCGACTTCGGCACCTCGGGCATCGGAGACCCCGCCTGCGATCTCGTGATCGCCTGGACGATGCTCCGCGAGGAGAGCCGCGAGGCGTTCCGGCACACAGTCGGCCAGGATGACGCCACCTGGGCCAGGGCCAGGGGCTGGGCGCTGTGGAAGTCCCTGCTGACGTTGACCCAGTGCTCCGATCCCAGGGACGGGCGAGTCGCCATGCATCTCGGTGTGATCGACGCGGTGTTGGCCGACCACGAACGCTTCGCGTAGCCCGGTAGGTACTCGGGCACGCGCCCGCTGCGGACGCGGTTCGACTCTGGATTGGCCCATTTCTCCAGCTCGGCGGTCATGTGGCGGATCGACCAGTTCGCATTCTTGGCGGCTTCCTCCGGGCGCTTGCGGAACTTGGCCTGGAGCACGCCATAGCCGGTCAACGGGTCATCAGGCGTGGGAAAGCGGCTCAGGCCTGTAGGCGGCCTTCGTCTGATCCTGTGTTCCGTCACAGAGGCATAGGAATAGCGCGAAGGCCGTGGTCGTGAGCTTGGTGCATCAGGGTGTCCTGCGGGATGCGTTCGCGGAAGTGCCGTGCCTCCGGACGGAGTTGTACGCGTGCACGACCGCACCGGGCGACGCGTTGTTCGAGTTATGTGACGCGCTGTTGTGTACGGACGGTCCGGTGCGGACGCTGGTCGATCTCGCGCTCGCGCCTGAACACCGCTGCGGGCACGGCGCTTTGTACGGCGCGCGTTGGGCTCAGCGACGCGATGCGAATCCATCGACTTCTACGACAGCCTCCGCGAAGGCCTGCGGGGCCTCCTGCGGAAGGTTGTGTCCGGTGTTAAGGGTTCGGTGCGCGTATTTTCCTGTGAACTTCTTGCGATAAATCGATCCGTTCCCTGGAGGCGTAAATGGATCGTGCGCTCCGTCCATGGTGATCGTCGGCACCTCGATCACCGGGGCCGCGGCAAGGCGCTTTTCTATGGCGTCGTACCGGCGTTCACCCTTTGCGAGACCAAGCCGCCAGCGGTAATTGTCGATCACGATACCGACGTAATCCGGGTTTTGGAAAGCCGCTGCCGTGCGATCGAAGGTCGCTTCGTCGAAATTCCATGTCGGGGAATTGAACCGCCACACCAGTTCGGCCAAATCGTTTCGGTACTTCTCGAGGCCGAGAACGCCCCTTTCGGTAGCGAAGTAGTACTGATACCACCATGCCCATTCATTCTTCGGTGGCGACGGTTTCTTGTTGGCTTCGACATTCGTGATCAGATAACCGGTCGCGGAAATCAGCGCCTTGCAACGCTCTGGCCAGAGAGCCGCTATGATGTCGCCCGTCCGTGAGCCCCAGTCGTAACCGGCGAGAATGGCCCTGTCGATGCCGAGAGCGTCCATCAGGGCGATGATGTCGACAGCGAACGCCGACTGTTGGGCGTTCCTGGGCGTTTTGCTTGAAAGAAATCGCGTTGTTCCATGGCCTCTCAGATAAGGGACGACCACCCTGTATCCCTTAGCTGCGAGTAAAGGTGTGACCGCGACGTAGCTATGAATGTCGTAGGGCCAGCCGTGCAGAAGTATGACCGCTTGCCCGCTCACAGGTCCGGCCTCGACGTACCCCACGTTCAGATCTCCGGCATGGATCTGCTTCACCGGACCAAAGGGCGTACGCGTCACAGGATCCACTGCGGAATAAGCCTCAGGACCTTCCGATTCGGACTGTGCTTGCGCACCACTGGCCATGCCGAACTGGGCCGCCGCCGCCGCAGCAGCCGCGACTGAGGCACCAAGGAAGTGACGACGACTGTGCATGGGCCCGGGCATTTCCACTGGCGAATCTCCTTGCTGAGGCAGCGCTGGCAGGCAGCGGATGGCCTGGCAGCGAGTGAGTCGGCATTCGCATTCGCCCGATAGGTGCACCGGGGGATCTTCATCGGCGCACTCTGGCGTTGGTGCTTCTCCTCGGCCATCCAACACCCGCTCGTAGTGACGGCGCATCATGCATTGCTCTGTCGGAGTGATTCGAGCACCCGGCACGATTCTCACTGTCTTGGCGTGTACAGATCGCCAAAATTGGACTCCCTGTGTGTTTCACGTTCCATCGGTGGCACACGAACACCAAGGAGATGAATTCTTCGGACAGGGGCAGCATTCCTTCGGAGTGGGCACGGGTTCGGAGCGGGTAATGGTGTGCCGAGGGCGACAGTGTTGCCGAGCCCGGTGAAGGAGTAGAGGAATCTGCCGCGGTTATCGCTGGTAGGCAGGATTCAGTGCTCCGGATGGTTCGGAGGGGAAGTGGCACGGCCGTGCGAGCCGGGTATCGCGAGCCGAAACGATCCCATGGCACCCGGTTCGTCAACCCCGGGCGTCGCGGTTTCCAGGCGTTCCCGCCGCGTCGAACGGACGCGCCCGCGGAACGCCCGGCGTCGGCAGGGGTTCCGAGGGCGCATCCGATCGCGTCGCTCGCGAGGTGGGGCGGGGCGGGGCGTCAGTCGATGGCACCGGACAGTGCCGAGGCCTGCTGCGTGGCGGGCCCGCGCCGGGTGCGACGCGCCATCGGTACCAGGCAGATCCCGACCGTGCCCAGCACGGTGGTGACGGCGAAGGCGGTGAATCCGAGTCCGGCGTTGCCGCCCTCGATGACGGCGCCGCCGAGCCAGGGGCCGACGACCGCGCCGGTGCGGCCGATGCCGGTGACCCGGCCCGGGCCGGTGGCCTGCCGGGGAGCTCGACAGGGGAACACAGTCATGCCGGGCCCGGAGGCCAGCGGCCCTCTTGCAGGACCGCGGAAACACAACGGGGGCACGTACACGGTGGAGGTGGCCGAATACGCCAAGGCCTGGGCGCTGAAGAGCCGGATGACGGTCATGAAGACGACTGTGCAGGCGGCGGCGAGCGGCATGTGGGCCCTGAGCAGGAAGGCGCCGCAGGCGGTCAGGACGAACCAGATCGCGGCACCTCTCGCACTGCGGAGGCCTGCCGCAGGCATCGCCCCGCAGTTCGCCGAGGAACTGTCACATTGGCGATGATGCAGGCCACCCTCGGCTTCACCTCCGCGGTCAAATGGCCCGACACGCCCACGCTGAGCGGCCCGGCCATCGTGGTCGTTGCGCTGATCCACCGGCCGCGTCAACGCGTGGATCGGGTGCCCGGACGGAGGTTCCGTCCGGGCACCCGGTCCGTAGCGATCAGTGACGCAGGTTGAGACGGTGCACGCCCCCGTCGACGGTGCCGACGTAGAGCGTGCGGGCATCGGGGCTCGCGGCCAGTTTGGTGGTGTCGGTGTTCTGCAGGCCGGTTGAGATGTTGTGCCAGCTCAGACCGTGGTCGGTACTGCGAAGTACGCCGCGGCCGCCTTGCAGGAGGCCGCTGGCTCCGGACCTGGTGGTGGCCGCGTAGAGCGTGTCCTTGACCCGGAGCAGGTCGGAGACATGGATCGCCAGAGCGCCAGTGTCCGCGGTGCGGAAGGTCCGGCCGGCGTCGGTGCTGACGCGGACGCTCCCGCCGCCGATCACCAGGCGCCGCCCGTCGAGGTCGATCGCGGTCACCGGGCCGTCGGTGACTTTGGTGACGGTCACCCCACCGTCGTCGGACCGGTAGAGACCGGCGGCGTTGCCGAGCCACAGGCGCAGCGGATTTGCGGGGTCGCCCGCGATGGTGTCGAAGGAGCGCTCGTGGTAGAGGTTCTTCCACGTCGCGCCGCCGTCACTGGTGGCGAACAGCCCCTGGCCCAAAAGGCTTCGGAAGCTGACCATGACCCGGTTCGGGTCGGCGGGGTGGACCAGGAGCGCCGTCGGCACCTCCGCCGAACTGCCCCTCTTCTCCCAGGTGGCGCCGCCGTTGCCGCTGCGCTCGACGGTGAATGAGCCGAACGCGGTGCGCCGCACCTTCCAGATCACCTTCGGATCCTTGGCCGACACGGCAAGTTGCGGGACGGTCACGCCCCTCATGCCCTCGCCGCCCGACCGGCCCCATTCCGGGCTCGCGACGGGAAGGGTGGTGCGGTAGACCGAGCTGTCGGTGGCGGCGAGCAGGTGGCCGTCACTGACAGCGAGATCGTTGATCGTCAGTCCCTGGACACCGATCCGCCGATATCCGGTGCCGTCCGCGGCACCCCGGTAGAGACCGTCCTGCTCGCTGGAGACGGTGACGGAACCGTCGGCCCAACGGTCGTAGTCCACCGGTAGCGCTGCGCGCGAAGGCGCGGCGACCGTGGTCCACGTCCGACCGTGGTCGCGGCTGAGACGGCCGCTGCCGGTCAACGTGCTCAGGTACAGGTCGTCACCCGAGATGGTCAGGCGGAGTCCGCCGTCCGTCATGGACAGCAGGGTGGTCCAGGTCTCCCCGCTGTCACGGGAACCGACAACTCCCCGGCCCGGGACATACACCGCCACGACCGAGGAGTCGGCGGCCAGCCCGCCGACGCCCCCGCCGGACGGGGCGAAGAGGAGGCGTGCCTCGCCGGGGTTGCCCGAGCCGATGCCGGAGCGGGCCCAGACGCCGTGATACGTCGTCATATAGAGGGTGTCACCGGTGACGGCGGCGGCGGTGACGGCGCCGGTGACGCCGGTCGGATATGTCGTCCAGTGGTTGCCCGCGTCCGTGCTGACCAGCAGTGCGTCCGAGGTGACCGCGACCAGGGTGCGGGTCCGTTCATCGGCGGCGAGCGCCACGATGCGGGTGTCCGGGACGTCGAGCGTGCGCCAGGTCCGCCCGTTGTCATCGGTGCGCAGGATGGCGCCCCGGCGGCTGCCGTCGTGAACGCTGTTCACGGCGTACCACCAGCGGTCGGGATTCTTCGCGTCCACCACGAGCGGACCCGTGCCGTCCGCGACGGGCAGTCGGCCCAACTGGCGCCAGGAGGCCCCGTTGTCGGTGGTCAGCCAGGGAGCCGCCTTCTGGTACTGGGTGAGGACGGCCTGCTTCGGCCGACTCGGCGAGAGGACGACCGAACCGGCCTCGCTGTTGGGGCCGACCGGCTCCCAGCGGTCCCCGCGGCTGTCGATCGGGGTGACCTCGAAGGCGCCGGCGCCGGTGAGCAGCTGCCCGGTGCCGGCGGTGCCGTGTACCGAGACCCGGTAGGTGCCGGCCACGCTGCCGGTCACCTCGGCCCGGTAGTAGCCGCTGGCGGGATCGAGTGTGGAAGTGACGTCGACGGCCTTGCCGCGAGGCGGGGTGACGGTGACGACCGGCGGTGCGACCAGCCGGGTCGGCGGGGCGATGTGCACGGTCGAGTGACCGTCGCTCGGGTCGGGTGCGGCCTGGACGGCCAGATGCCGAACGGCGAGCAGGTAGGGCACGTTGATCGCCGGTCCCCGGTCGGGCGTCGCCGTGAGACGGCCGCTGATCTCGGTGTCGGTGGCCGGCAGGGCGACGCGCAGCGAGACCGTGACGGTCGCGGTCCCCCCGGCCGGCACGGTGACCCGCTTCGCCGAGACCGTGGCCGGACCCTCGGCCTGCAGCGAGGTCGCAATCGGCAGCTTGCCGGAGTTCCGCAACGTCACCTTCGCGGTGCCGCCGACGTGACGCCGGGAGAGATCGGCGAGCCCGAACGACACCGAGGCCGGTGAGGCGCTGACCGTGGCGGAGGCGGCCGCGGCCACATCGAGTCTGCCCGAGCCCTGCGTCGTGGGCCCGGTGCCGCTCAGCGGCTTCGCGGTGCCGATCAGTTCGGCCTTGATCTCGGCGGGCGTCCGGTCGGGGTGCAGCTGGCGGAGCAGGGCCGCGGCACCGGCGACGTGCGGGGCCGCCATCGACGTGCCCGACATGCGGTACTGGCCGGGCCCGTAAAGCGACTTGGGCACGGTGGAGCGGATCTCCACGCCCGGTGCGACCAGATCGGGCTTCAGACCGAAGTCCTGGGAGGGACCGCGTGAGGAGAACGAGGCGATCCGGTCGGTGGTGTCGGTGCCCCGCAGCGTCACCGAGACCTTCCCGGCGGCGAGCCGGGTGCTCAGCTCCTGGTACTGGGTCGAGTCGATGCCCATGACCACCAGGCGGTCCATGCGCAGCGAGTCGCCGGAGGCGTCGATCCGCGCGGGCGATGACGGCACCTGGGCCACTCCCGGCTCAGGGTTCACCTCCGAGGGCGTGAGCTCTCCCGGTGCTCCGGCGACGAACACCGGGCCGTCGTTGGAGGGCAGGCCGGCCAGCACGGCGATCGCACCGCGCTTCTCCGCCTCCTGCGCCCACTCCACGGCGCTCGCCGTCAGGTACCGCGCGTCGGCGGCGACGAGCATCTGCGCCCGTACGATCTTTCCGCGTACGTCGCCGACCCGCTTCCAGTCCTCGGCGGTGCCCTCCCCGACATCGACGAGCGGCGCCGTGACCGGGTCCTCCGGCGGGTTCGCGGACAGGATGCCGCGGTAACTCTGGATCAACTCGGGTTTCTCGCCGGCCAGATAGGCGCTGGGCAGCCGCAGATTGCTCGTCGACGCGCCGACCGAGACCACACCGTCGGCCGTGCCGGGACTGTTGACCGTACCTGCGCCCGGTCCGTCGTTGCCCGCCGCGGCCACCACGACCACACCGGCTCGTACGGCCGCGGTCGCGGCGCGGCCCAGCGGGTCGGTGCCGTCGCCGGGGCCGCCGAGGCTCATGTTGATGACATCGGCGCGGTGCGGGTTGGCCGGATCGGAGGCTGCCTCGATTCCGGCGATGATGTCCGACGTGTACCCGGAGCCGTCGGCGTCCATCACCTTGTAGGCCAGCAGATTCGCGCCGGGCGCCACGCCGGTGACGCCGCCCTTCTCAGCCGCCTTGCCTGCGATGATGCCGGCGACGTGGGTGCCGTGGCCGTTGTCGTCCATCGGGTCCTCGTCGTCGTTGACGAAGTCGTGCCCGCCGACGACCTTGTGGCCCTTGCCGAGTCCGCCACCCAGGTCGGGGTGGGTGTAGTCCACCCCGCTGTCCAGGATCGCGACAGTGGTCCCCGTGCCCGTGACGCGCCTTCCAGTGGGGTCCTTGCGCTGCCAGACGCCGGGTGCGCCGATCAGCGGGACGCTCACGTCAGTCTTCGTCAGCACCCGGGTATCGGGGCGGATGGCGGTGACGCCCGGCAGCGAGGACAGTCGCCCCACCTCGGACGCGGGCACCGTCATTGCCACGGCATCGATGAGCAGACCCAGTTTGCGGGTCGCCGAAGGGTGCAGCCCGGCGCTCCTCGCCGAGCCGAGGAATGTCTCCTGCCGCGCGTCCAGGGCGCGGCGGGCGGCGCCGACGCCGCGGGCGGCCTCGGCGGACAGCAGCGATCCACCGGGCGCGGCGGTGACCGCTGGGTTCCCGGACAGTTCGACGAGCACTCGTTGCGACGGGTCGGGCGTGGACGCGTTGGCGGCACCCGGTGTCGCCGCCAACGTGCCGGCGAGAACAACGGCGGCGAGGGCGGCATGACGCGATCTTCGTGACTTCATTGCCATGCGTAAAGGTCCTAGTGGTGAAGGCACTTGTCGCACAACTGATCTCCGTGGCCCATTGCTGCCGCTGGCACAACTGGGCCATCATCCGTCCATGACTCCCGAGACACCGCAACTCACGGCGGCAGGAATCGATCCGTTCGACGAGAGCGTCTACCGCGCCGTTCTGACCCGGCGGACAGCGGCGCCTGCCGAACTCACCGCGGATCTCGACTGTTCGTCCGAGCGCGTTGCCAGGGCGCTGGACCGGCTTCGCGACCACGGGCTGGTCGGCCGGCTCGCCGGCACCCGCCGCCGGTACGCCGCGATCGAGCCGGGCGCCGCCGTCGAGGCGCTGGTACGGGCCAGAAGTAATGAGCTGGAGCGGGTCCGTTCGGTGGCCGACGAGCTGTCCCGGCTGTTCGCCGCCGCGCGAACCGGCGCGACCTGTGAGGACGAGGTGGAGATCACCACCGGCAGCGAGGCGCTCGGCCGCTGGTTCGTCCGCCTTCAACAGGAGGCCCACGAGGACGTGATGACCCTGGACCGGCCGCCGTACGCCCTGACGACCTCCAACCCGGTGGAGGCGACGGCGCTCGGCCGCGGTGTACGGTACCGCGCGGTCTACGCCCCCGAGGCCCTGGAATGGCCGGGCGTCCTCGACGACATCCGCGAGCTGGTCCGGCACGGCGAACAGGCCCGCGTCCTGCCCGGCCTGGGCATCAAACTCGCCATCGCCGACCGCAAGCTCGCTCTGATGCCGCTCTCCCTCGACCTCGACGACGTTCGCGCCGCGGTGATCCGCCCGTCCACCCTGCTCGATGCCCTCACCGGCTACTGGGAAATGTGCTGGAAGCAGGCCCTGCCCCTCAACGCTCCCGCCGAGGACCCCCTTGGCGAGGAGGACCGACTCGTCCTCACCCTCCTGGTCAGTGGCCTCAAGGACGAGGCGATAGCCCGTCAGCTCGGCTGGTCCGTCCGCACCATGCGCCGCCGTATCAGCCGCCTGCACGACCTCCTCGGCGCCGCCAACCGCTTCCAGGCCGGAGTGATCGCGGCCCGCCGCGGCTGGTTGTGAGACAGCACGACGGCAGCAGGTGCGACGACCATGAGTGGATGTGGTCTCGACGCGCGTTCGGTGTCCAGAAGAACCCCAGCTTCTACGGCGAGTACGACACCAGGAGATTCTTCGTCTGCTGGTGGTACACGGGGCATCGCCTGCCGGCCAGCCAAAACGGCGGCTTCTGAGCCATGTGGTGCGGAGATGGTCCGGGAATGGCCCGGATCTTGATCCGCTGGCGAAGAGGTCGCCGGCCTTTCGCTGGGGTGCTCTCCGTGGTGCCTGCGCGGTGTGGGCGGCTGCATCGGGTGGCGCCCATCAAGCGATGCCGAGCCGTGATCGTTCCTCAGCGTTCGATTCAGCAGCGTTACCGGTGGGACCCCTCACCCACAGGTCTGTCGGCCGTTACCCATGAGGTGCACAATCGGCCACATGACGATCACCGCGGGCGCGCCGCCCACGCACAACACGCCTGCCGACCTCGCTCTGGGGTTCCTGACGGGCGGGGTGATCGGGGCGTCGCTGACCGCCTTCATCGGTGGCTGTGTAGTCGAGACGGCGCCGCTGATCGTCACGGGGCTGGTCCTGCCCGCGGTCTACGGGCTTCTCTTCTTCCTCGCCACGCTGCCGCGCCGTGCCCGGGAGGCGGCCGTCGTGCCGCGCGCGGCGCTCGCGGTGATCGAGAGTCTGGAGGCCGTCGGGGGTGAGGCCAGCGACGTGCCGGTGCGGTTCGAGCTGTCCGTCGCACCGGACGACGCGCCCGCATTCCGTGTCGAGATACGGCAGGACGTCAACCTCGTCGAGCTGCCCGAATACCGGCCGCGCGGGGTCGTGGTGGTGGAGTATCCGCCGGACCGACCGTGGAAGACGCGGATCGTGAAGCGGCCGACGCCGGAGTGGGAGGAGCGGGCGGCCGTTGCCCAGGTGGACTCGGTGCCCGGTCCGGCCATGAAGAGCGAGACCCCGGGGGGCTGTTTCAGCGCGCTCCTCACTCTCCTCGGCCTGCTGCTCGGCGCGGCCGCCGTGCTCCTGCTGTTCCGTGCCGACCTGTTCGACGCCCACGAGGGCGAGAGCGGCGCCCCCAAGCCGTCCGTCTCCTCCTCGTCGTCCACGACCACCGTGACGTCGGCGACGGGCACGGTCACCCTCGGTCCTGGCCAATCGATGCTCGACGAGGGCGAACTGCGCAAGGCCGTCGAGTCGTTGACGCAGGGCGCGGACAAGCGCCAGGCGCTCACCGTCGTCGTGCAGGACCGCGTGCTGACGGTCGTTTTCTCGCCCACCGGCGTGAAGACCGCCGGGTTCGACCCGAGGTCCCTGCCCTACGATCGCGTCCCCGGCCTGGTCGAGGAGGCCAGGACCACCCTCGGCGTCGAGTCCCCGCAGAGCTGGCAGCTCACCGCCGACGGCGTCACCGGCTCGCTCACGCTCAGGGCCGTGGTCACCGGCGGCGGGAGCACGGGAACGCTGGAGGCGGACGAGCAGGGCAAAGTGCTGCGGCGCAGCGGCAGTTGACCGGATCGGCAGGAGGAGGGCGCATGGGGTGGGACGAGTTTCTGGTGTTGTGGTGTGCGGCATGGGGTGTGGTGGCGCTGGTCGGGTACGGCATGTCGCTGGCCGCGGTGACCAAGGCGCAGCGGACGGTCCGGCTCACAGGGCGGATCGAGCGGGTGCGGGAGCCCCGGCACGGCGGGTCCCGGACGGGCGGGATATCGGTGGTCGTCTCCTACCGCGACCCGGTCTCGGGTCAGGAGGTCACCGTGACGAACGACGGTGAGCGGGGTGAGATGATCACCTCCGCGTGGGAGGGCCGGGAGATCGGGGTCAGCCACCCGCGAGGCAGACCACACGCCTATCGGTTCTCCAACACTCCGGAGGATCCCAGTCGTGGGCTGGGCTGGCCAAGTTTCGCGCTCTTCCTGGTCTACGTCGGGCTGGTGGTCCTCGCCGCGGTCGGCTGGGGGTGGCCGTGGGCGCTGATCGGCTTCGGTGGGCCGTGGGCGGTCTTCGCCGCCGTTCATCTGCCCGGGGCAGTACGCGCCAAGAACCGCCGCGTCGAGAGACTGGCCGCGATGGACACCGTGCAGGGACGGGTCGTCGCGGTCCTGAAGGACGTCAGCGTCGACCAGGACGACGGCCACACCTCGACCACCATCACCCCGGTCGTGTCGTTCACCACCCGCGAGGGCACGGCCGTCACGGCCCACTGTACGTCGAACCTCCCGGACCCCGCCGGTGCGTACGGCCGTGACGTCACGGTCCACTACACGTCCGCCGACCCGGCCGAGTACACGCTGGACCGCGCGGCCGAACACCGCTCGGAGGAGCGGGACGTGGCGTCCAACGTCCTGGTGATCGTCGTGCTCGTGGCGACGGCCGTGGTGGGAGTTTCGATGCTCTGAGGCCCGAACTCCATGGCCTCGACGCCGATGCCGATGCCGACGCCGATGCCGACGAAGACGATGACAGCGATGATGCTGGTGAGCACCTCCCGCCGGAATCTGACCCTACGACTGACAGTGCTCAGTGAGCCGGGAACGGCGTTCTTGGGCTTCGTCGGTCTCAGGGGCCGTCCGTACCGAACGTGGCCACCGGCGATGGGCTGCGGTCAGGTCTTGTTGGTGAAGAGTTGGTCGAGGTGCTGGTCGACGGCGGTCAGGGCCTCTTGAGGCTCGATCACGCTCAGTTCGATGAGCGGGGTCAAGCCGGTGAGTGTCAGGAGCAGGTTGGTCTCTGTCGCCGGGTCGCGGTCGGGGCTGATGTGGCCATCGGTGATTGCCTGGCGGACGATCTGCTCGATGAGGTCGCGGCCGTGAGTCAACCCGTCGCGTGCGCGTGTATGGATGTTCGCGTTGTGCAGTGCCTCCAGGACGTAGGCGGCGCTCATCCGGCTCGTCGCGCGTGCGTCGGGATGCAGAGGGAGCATCTCCGTGAGCATCACTCGGAGCATGTCACGGGGGTGTGGTGGGTTGCCGAGTTCTCCGACGCCTTCGGCGACGCGGAGTGATGTCTGTTCGGACGCGAAGTCCATGGCGAAGACCAACATCTCTTCTCGGGTGGCGAAGTAGTGCTGCACCGCGCCGTGGGAGATGCCCGCTTCCTGGGCTACTTCGCGGACGCTCGCGTGCGCGATGCCGCGTTGTTCCACTACGCGCCACAGCGCTCGGGTGATCGTCTCGCGGCGTTCGCGGTGATCCACCTGTTTGGGCATCGTTGGCCTCCACTTTTTCAATACAGTTGACATATTACAACTGGCCGGTAAAAGCTGGGAGTCCGCTCGTGGAGGAAGGGTGTGACATGCCCGAACAGCCGAGAGCACGGACTGCGGAGGGCCTCGTCGAAGGGCGCTGGCGGGGAGAGCATGCGGTGTTCCGCGGCATCCCCTATGCTCAGCCGCCGGTCGGGCCGCTGCGCTTCCAGGCGCCTGCCCCGGTCAAGGGGTGGGACGGGACGAGGCAGGCGACCGAGTTCGGCCCCGTGGTTCCGCAAGCGGGACCGACGGCCGAGAGGTCAGTCGGGAACGACTGGCTCACGCTCAACGTCAGCACCCCGGCCCTGGGGACGGCTGGACTGCCCGTGCTGGTGTGGATCCACGGTGGTGCCTACATCGCGGGGGCCTCCAGCGATCCGATGTACGACCCTGCGGCCCTGACCAGCGCGGGCCTGGTCGTAGTGAGTATCAACTACCGGGTGGCAGTCGAGGGGTTCGCTCTTGTCGAGGGCGCCCCGGCCAATCGCGGGTTTCTCGACCAGATCGCGGCCTTGGAATGGGTGCAGCGCAACATCGCCGCTTTCGGCGGAGACCCTGACCAGGTCACGGTAGCGGGACAGTCCGCCGGGGCGGGGTCGATCGCGGCCCTGCTGACGATGAAGCGGGCGCACGGGTTGTTCCGCAGGGCCATCGTGCACTCGGTGCCGGGATCGCTGTGCACCCGCGCGCTGGCGGAAGAAGTCGCCGCCGCGCTCGCAGGCCGGGTCGGTGCGACACCTGACGCTGAAGCCCTGTCCGGCATCGCCCCCTTGCGCCTGGCCGGCGAGCTCACCGCCCTTGGTGTCGACCTTCCCGGCCACCGCATGAGTTGGGGTCGGCTCTCGCAGATCGGTGTCGCCGTGTGCCCGGTCCTCGACGGCGTGGTGCTCACCGAAACGCCCTGGAGGGCACTGGCCGGCGGCCGTACAGGCGGAATCGGGCTCCTCGTCGGCCACACCCGCGATGAATTCCGGCTGTTCAGCGTCATGATGGGGCGGCTGGGCACCTTCACTGAGGACGAGGCCCATACGGCCCTGGACCTGTTCGCCCCGGCACCGGACGGCGCCGACGCCTACCGTGCCGCCTACCCACAGGCCACCTCTGAAGAACTGCTTGAACTGGTGTACTCCGATGCCCTCTTCCGGATGCCCTCACTGCAGCTCGCCCAGGCGAACCAAGCGGCTGGAGGCACGTCGTTTCTCTTCGAGCTGCAACTGGCGGCTCCGGCGTCCGGCGGAGTCCTGGGCGCCTGCCACAGCCTCGACGTTCCCCTGGCGTTCGGCACGTTGGACAGCCCCGCCGGCCGGCACCTCTTCGGCGACCGGCCGACGCCGGAGGTCTCGGCAGTATCCCGGGAACTGCAGCGGGGATGGGTCCGCTTCGCCACGGGCGGCGACCCCGGGTGGCCCGCTCACCGACCCGAGCGACAGCTGACTCGCGTCCTGGATATCGAGTCGAAGACCTTGCCCTACCCGGAAGAGGCCTCTCGCCAGATCTGGGAGCGACACGACCCGGCCCCCTTCGACCTCACGTAGACGAGGAACCAGTCTGCCTGGGTCTTCCCGACCAGCGGGGCATAGAGTTGCCCATCATGGCCCCGGTGCCCCCTATTCTCCAACGTCGGCCGTACCGACATCCTCATGCATTGGCTCGTGGACCGGCTCTGGCGAAACGCCGTACCACTCGATGGTGGTCCCGATGAGACTTGCTGCGACGATGCGCTTGAGCGAGCTGGTGGTCGGCGGGGCGGATGCGGAGGCAGCCATGAACACCACTTCCGGACAGTTGGCGGGGACGGGTTCGTGTCGCCGCACCGTAGGAAGGGGTAAGTCAGGGACGAATGTGGTGGGGGACCGTAGTTCCGGTGGTGCCTGTGCAGGCGGCCACCATGAGGGGCATGCCGGTGCTGCTCCGAGGACCGCGTGGAGGCCCGGCAGGCGCCTGAGGACCCGATCCGGGACGCGCTGGGCTGGATCCAGTACCTCGAAGACCTCGGAGCGCCGACGCCGGACTTCGTTCTGACGTCGGAGAAGCGCTACAGCTACTTCGCGAACAACGCCGCGTGCCGGGCCGCGATCTGGAACAGCGTGTCTCCGTCGACCGCGCCGACCGCGACCCTTGCGCCGGCGCAGTTCCGGTCCCTCCAACTCGGCTGCGGCATCATCTGCTTGGGACGAGTCCAAACCCCGTTGTGAAACGATCAGTCAGCGATCCAGGCGTTGGCCCAGGCCACCAGCTCCGGGTCGGCCAGGGTGTCGACCCATAAATCGGCCCGGTCCGCACCCCGTCCGGCAGGGCGAGGACCGACGCCCAGTGCGCGTAGGCCGGCGGCTCGCGCCGAGTCGATACCGGTGACGGAGTCCTCGACCGCCAGTGCGTCCTGCGGCCGCACGCCGCAGAGATCTGCCGCGGCGGCGTAGACGTCGGGATGGGGCTTGGGCCGCAACCCGGCGCCCGCGACGACGATGTGACCGAAGTGGCCCAGCAGTCCGGCCCGAGCCAGGCTGGACTCCACCATGTCCAGCGGGCAGTTGCTGGCAACGGCGAGGGGCAGGTGGCGGGCGGCCAGACGGACCAGCGCCGCCGCGCCCGGCATGGTGACAGGGTCTGCGGCGACCATCGCCGTGAAATGTCGGAGAAGCGAATGGGTCATATCGCCGGTGAGCTCGGGCTTTCCGGTCTCCCTGGCCATGAGGCTCCCGCACTCGGTGTAATGCACTCCCTTGGCTCGCTCGGCGAATCCGGCCGGGGGCTTGAGACCGAACTCTCTGAAGACTCTGTTGCGTGCGTCCTGCCAGTGGCGTTCGGTGTCCATCAGGGTTCCGTCGCAATCGAAGACGATGGCGGCCGGAGACCAGCAAAAGAAGCCATGAGCTGTCATTTCTCTGCCGTTCTCGGAGAGAGCGCGATCCCCGGTGAGTCGCCGAGTTCAGCGAGATGTCGGACTGCGGGAGAGACGCGCTCGACTGCTGGGACTGGGATGACGAGCGGTCTTTCTTGACCGCGCGCGAAGGCGGTCGATTCGCCTCCGTGGGGCCCGCCGCTACGGACGTCATCCGCCGCATGGGGCGAGCCCGAAAACATCGTGGTCACTACGTTAATTTTGTGAGAAGAGGTACGCAATCACTACTTCGAGTGTTTGACGGCAGGCCGGTTGCAGGCTAGGCGTGAAGGAGTGGAGCGTGCCGGAAGCCGGCTGTGGAGCGCCGCAGGTCTGGTCAACTGCGTTGCAAATTAGGACAGTTGAGGCGTCCTGGTGGTCGAATGAGGTAGTCCCGTTCGCGGAGTCGTCGGGACGTGGCCGCGATGTATCGATTTCACCCACACGCAGGCACGGTCGAAGATAATAAAAGTTGTACGGTCGGCGGTGAAGTGCCGCCAATGCGCGGGCGCACTACCTCCCTGCATCCAATTCATTGAATAGATGAACGAAGGTGGAACATACGTGCAAGACAGGGCGCGGGCAACCCGGAGATCTCTATTGGAAGCCGCAGCACATCTTTTTGTCGAACGGGGGTACGTGGGCACCAGCATCAACGACATAAGCGACCGCTCGGGGAAGACCAGCGGAGCGATCTACTTTCACTACTCCAGCAAGGAGAAGCTCGCCCTCGCCGTCGTCCGCGAACAGTTCGCCGCATGGCCGCAATTGACCCCGTACTACACGGCCCCGGACGTCCCGCCGCTTGAGAAACTCGTCGCCCTGAGCTTCGAAATCGCCAGAGTCCTGCGCGAGGATGTCGTAGCCCGCGCAGGCGCCCGACTGTGGGCCGAGCGCCGCAGTATCGACGCGGCCGTGCCCGCACCGTTTGCCGCCTGGACCGCGGCCGTCACACGGCTTCTGGCCGAGGCCCGGTCCAAGGGTGAACTCGCCGAGGGGATCGAGCCATCGGGTACTGCCACGATGCTCGTGTGCGCGCTGTACGGCCTGTACAACCTCACCGACGAGGTGGCGAGGAAACAGGAACTGGGGTCCCGGCTGGACCAGTGGTGGCTCCTGATCCTGAACGTGCTGCAGGCGCGCCCCGACCCAGCCGTCCTGATCGCACGAGCGCGAGCCCGGATTTCCGTGAACGGCGCGCCCGGCTGGGCCGGGTGACAGCCCGGTGCCGGGGGGCGGGCTGCTTGCTCGGCGCGGCAACAGGCGTAGCGGGTCATACCCGGGTGTCCGTGTCGAGGGCGGTGGTCGCCGTGCGGTTTCGCGGGCAGGGGCCGCGCGGTTGGCCGAGACAGTCCCCAAGTCCGGTCTGGACGGCGCGATATCAGCGGCACTGACGCCGTGGCGAGATTCTCCGCGATCTCGCGCTCGCGCCCTGGGCGGCGACTGCCTGGCGGGCGTGGCGTTGCTTCGGGCCGAGCCGCAGGTATTCGGCCCGGAGTTCTGCGACCCAACGGTCTCCCGCCTGATCGATACCCGCGCCACGGCTGACGAAAGCCCTGACAGCGATCCGTCCGGCCCGTGCGCAAGCACGTCAGAAGGTCTGGAAGTCGGCCGGCGCAGGCAGCCCGGCCGTTCCCCGTCGGGACCGACCTCACTCCGGGCTGCGGCCGCTCGGGTCCAGGCTCCGCCCGCAGCACGCATGGGCCGACCCTCCGCATGCAAGTACTGCGTCACACGGTCGGCCGGATTCCCGTGACCAGATGTGGGCGGATGCGTACCGCACAGTTCATCACTGGGCCCAACCAGGGGCGGAGCAGTCGCTGGTAGCGCGTCAATGCGTCCGGATCGGTGATTGGGCGGCAGTACCCCGTGGCGACGACACTCCAGCCCAGATGAGTCAGCGGATCGATGTCATCGGCCTGGTAGGCGACCACGACTCCCCGATCGCCATGGTCGTGGGCCTGGGCGAACAGATCCGAATCCTGATGGGTCAGGATGACGATCTGGTCGTGGTCCAGCAGATGGTTCACCGGCCGGATGGCGGGCAGCGCGCACCGCCGGCCGCCTGCATGATGTCCCAACTGGTGGTGTTCGTGGCGCTGATGTTCTCGCCGATCACCTTCCCGGCGTCCCGGCTGCCCGACTGGTTCGAGTCCGTGCACGCGATGCTCCCGTTCCAGAACATGGCCGAGTCGGTCCGGGACACGCTCAAACGCCTTCGCAGGGTGCTTCGTTGCTCCCCTTCGCCGTACTGGCGGCCTGGTCCTTCGTCGGGTTCCTCATCACCTACCGGATGATGTCCCGTAGGCCCTGAACCCTCCCCGCGGACCATGGCAGCGCCCTTCCTCACCGCACGCATGAGGAAGGGCGCTGCCCGAGGACGGCCTCTCTTCCGGTCTCAGAGCGCCGTCCCGGGCAGCGGTTCCACCACGGCCTCCTCCTCCGGCACCGTCCGCGTCCTGACGCGGAAGTGCTCGGGGCCGGAGGGCCATTCGCGGAAGTGCCGGAACAGCATCGGCAGGCCTCGGGCGATGGAGATGTCGGCGCTGTCCATGGCCTGCATGTGCACATGCGGCTGGGTCGAGTTGCCGGAGTTGCCGCAGTCCGCGATGCGCTGGCCCTCCACCACCCGCTGACCGACGGACACGCGGACGGAGCCGGCCTTGAGGTGCGCCAGAGCGACGAACGGGCCGCTCTCCGACAGCGAGATGATCAGGTGGTTGCCGGCGACGCCGTTCGCCCCCTGGCGCAGCCGTGACGCCTGGCCCAGCGTGTACGGCACGAGGGCCAGCTGCGACCGACGTCCTTCGTGGTCGGGTTCGGCGTCGTGGACCGCGACCACGGTGCCGCCGACGGGTGCCAGCACCGGACGGCCGAAGGCATGGAAGAGCTCCGGCGGTTCGGTGGCGAGGAACGTGCGCCAGCTGCGGCTGCCGGCCGTGCGGTGTTTTTCGTCCACGGCGATGAAGTCGATGGCGTAGCGGCTGCCGAGCAGGTCGGTTCCATGGCTCGGCACCCTTCGGGCCGGGCTGTTCCTGGCACGCCACTGGCCGGTGAAGGGCATCGAGAGTTCAACCCCTTGGGCGCCCGAACCCTGTGACGGCGACTCCCCGGACCGGCCCGCGGCGGTGCCTCCCGCGGCGAGGGCGGTGGCGCCGATGGCGACGGTCCGTCCGACGAAGAGCGGGCGGGAGCGGTGGTCGCCGCCGGGTTCCGCCGCGCCGGAGGCTTCGCGGGGCCCGTCCGCCGACCGGGTGCTCCGGCGAGCAAGGGCCCGGCGGAGCAGCGGGCGGACCAGTTCGCCCAGGAGCAGCGCGAGGGTGAGGTACAGCAGCACGGGCAGCCAGGCGGATGCCACCCGGTCGGCGAGGGAAGCGACTTCGAAGGGCGGCTCGACGGGTCCGGCGACCAGTACGAATGCGGTGGTCGCCGAGAGCAGCCACACCAGCACCGTGCCGATGCGTTGCCATGGACTGCCCGCGCGGGAGACGTCCTTGACGAGGCGGCGGTACAGATACCGGTGGACGGCTGCCAGGACGGAGAGGATCAGGGCGGCGTTCAGGAGTAAGAGGGCCATGTAGGTGAGCTCCCGTTGTCAGGGGTGCTGCGCGCGGTGCTCGTCAGGCCGGTGCCCGGAGGCGGCCCGGATGGGTCCGGGAGCGGCACACTGCCGGATCCAAGTATGGCCGCCCGCCTCACCTCGTCAACGCGGAGCGGCCACGGAGCGGACGGCGGCTACAACGCGGTGCTGACCCGGGCAGGAGTCGAACTCGTCCCGTACAACGACGAGTTCGTCACCCCGTCCGAGCCGGAGTCCAACGCTGCGCCCGACCGGGAGCACGAGGCCCACGCCTGGTCGCGGTAGAAGCGATCACCCGGTAGCTGCCTGCGCCCAGGGTCTGGTCGGCGGATCACGGCCGGGGTCGCGACGCCTGGCAGGCGGGTCCCGGGGCGGCGGGACGAGCGCGCACACGC
>NZ_JBHVFF010000139.1:0-21070 GCF_042801895.1 Streptomyces sp. NPDC057543
GCGGCAGGGGCGCTGTGCTGTGCTCGGCCCGATGGTCGGGACACAGCTCAGGGTGGGCACCTCCCGCGCGTGCCCACCCTGACCGTGTTCTACCAGGCCTTACTCGAAGTTGGCCCTCGCCCGCTTGTCGCCGGCATGGTAAGCAGTGCCGGCGTCGCGCACCTTTCGGGAGATGTCACTCAGGGCGTTGTGAATCGCCCTGGCGTCATTGTCCCAACCTTGCTGCGCCTCGTCATAGGCGGTCTTGGCTTCGCCCACCCAGAGTTGAGACACATTGGCGATCATCCGCTTGATAGAAGCAAGGTCCTCTTCGAGCTGCTTGCTCTGCCGCTCGATGTCGCCGGCTGCGAGATCGAGACTCGCGTAAGTGACAACCAGTGTGCCGTCGTTGTTCGGCATGCGGTCCTCCCGTGTTAGCTAGGTTTGGTGTGGCGTGGCTGCCTCGTACGTGGTACGGGCACGGCAGGTCAGAAGTTGTTGAGGTTCGAGATCTTGGCCTCCGCCGCAGCGTCACCGGAGTAACCGCCGACGACGTCGACACCCTGGAGGGCCTGCTTGATTTCGTCTTCGGTGTTGCCCTTGATGGTCCGGGCCGCCTTCATGGCCTCCTGGAACCTGAGGAGTCGATGGGCAATGCTGACCATCTTCCGGTTGACTTCCTCCTGCTTCGTGTTGAAGGCGCCGGCACCGATGCCCTGCCACGCGCCTTCCAGGCTGTCGATCGTCCCCTGCAACGTCTTCAGCTGGCCCTTTACGGAGTCGAATCGCGTGGAGAGCTCGCCCTCCAGCTTCAGGAGAGCATCATCTGAGAGCTTCTGATCAGCCATGTTTTCGGCTTCCTTTCTGGTGCTCTTGATTACTTCGGCTTCACTCGCCAGTGCGTACGGGTGAAGAACCTATGGTCAGTCAGGCGGTGCGGCGCTTACGGGCGAGCGCGAAGGCTCCGCCACCGAGCACGATGACTGCTGCGGCTCCGCCGATGATCAGGCCGAGTGGAGTGCCGTCGTCCTTCTCCTTGCTGGAGCCTGCCATGACGGCGTCGTCAGCCTTTTCTTTGTTCTCGGGCTGTGACGAAGCTGGTGCAGACGGAGCGGGGGAGGTCGAGGAGCCGGACGTCTTTTCCTTGGTGAGAGGGCTGATGTCCGGGGCGCCGGGGTTGCCCTTGCCCTTGAGGATGTTGACGGCCGGACGGATGATGCCGTGGCCGAGGTAGTTACTGAGGGTGCCCTTCTCCCAGTCTCCTCGTCCAGCTGTATCGAAGAGGACGTTGAGAACTTGGTTGGCCGTCCAGTCGGGGTGGAGGGACCAGATCAGGGCAGCGGAAGCTGACGTGATGGCAGTGGCTTGGCTGGTTCCGCCGTTGGAGTCGCAGTAGCCCTTAAACTTCGCGTCGCACCACTTTGGAATCCCGTCTCCCGGGGCGGCGATATCTACAGCGCTCCCGTGCTGGGAATATGCGGAAGCCTTGCCGCTACTGTCAGTTGCAGCAACGCCGACTACTTGCGGATAAGAAGCCGGAAATTGCTCCTTGTTGCCCTCTTTGGCATTGTTTCCAACTGCTGCAAAGAACAGCTTTCCCTTGCTTTGTGCGTATTCTGCCGCTTCCTTCTCCCGCTGATCCGAAAAATCACTACTAGACGACATGCTGATGATTTGCGCATCGCTGTCCGCTGCAGCACGGATAGCATCTCCGGTGTCATAGGCGTTCACCGAACGCCCATTCTGAAATTCAGTATCAGTGATACGCATCGGGATAATCTTTGCGCCCGGAGCAAGCCCTTGCAGCCCCCCGCCCTTACCCGTTCCGGCGATCAGCTCAGCCATGGTTGTGCCATGCCCGCGATAGTCGTCGTATTCATCACCGTCGGCACCAGTAGCGTCAAACCCCTTCAGAACCTGCCCCTTCAGTGATGGCGTGGATGGGTTGACGCCAGAGTCAATGACAGCAACCTTGATGCCTTCGCCCGTGGTGACCTTCCACATCTCCTCCGCACGCATGGCGCTGAGGTACCACTGCTTCGATTGCACGTCCGCGGCCGCCGCAGAGGGGGTAACCCCCGCAAATCCTGCACTCCAGGCAACGACCACGGCCATCGTGCCAAGCAGACGTCCTCGCAGTCCGACAGACATACGGCGCTTCCGGGTCTGGCTCATTCCTGCTGTCATCCTGACTTCCGAACCTTCCCTGTACCTACTCGATCACCGGTGGTGCAGCTCCACGCCGTCCGGCCTCCCACGTCTCTCTGTCTTCCGCCAGGTAGTCAGGGCGCTGGGTATTGCCGTTCTGGTCCTCGTTGTCGGAGTCCCGTCGCCCTGCGGGACCACGTACGAGGCCCGCGCCCCCAGTGGTGAAGCCCCTTGCACCCGGGCTGGATCCGGCAGCACTACGAGGCGTACCCACGACGCCCTTCGAGCTGGGAGTCCCACGCCCGCCAGGTCGAGTCGCAGCGTTCGTTCCGCCGGCTCCGATCACTCCGCGCTGTCCAGCACCGATAGCCGTTCCGCGCGGAACTCCACGAGTCCCTCCAGACGTGTCTGTGCCCGGAACGGTGCGCTGTGGGGTCCCACCCACGATGGCCCGGGCGCGCCCAGTACGCGGGCCAGCGGACTTGGAGGTATTTGCAGGACTACCTGTCATGGGTCTGCCACCAGTCACGCTGTTCCGACCAGCAGCGGGAGGCTGACTCCCGCCTCCACCAGGGCGTCCAGGCGTACCTGAGCCCGGGCCGCCGCCGATGGGGGCCGGACGCCCAACCGGAGCACCGGTGCGCCCAGTCGCCGTAGGCCCGCTGCTCGTTGGGCCGCTCCTTCCGGGCTGTCCAATTGTTTTGGGCAGCCCGGTTGGTGGCGTGGAACGTCGCGAGCCACCTGCCACAGGGTTCACAAACTCATTCACCATGGGCGGATTCGGACCTGTACTCGGGCCCGTAGGATTCGTAGTCGGCGGCGCGGGGGACGCGTCGGGAAGGGTCACGGGGGCCGGTGGCGCCTTCACACTATCGATCTCCGTCGAAGTGCTCGTGTCCGGCGCAGGTGCAGTTGCGAGTGACTCGATTGCCGCTCGATTGCCGGTGACGCCTGGGGTGCCGGTATCAGCCCTGGCAACGCGCTCCGAGTGGCCCTTTGGTGTGCTGCTGCCCAATGATGTCTCAGAGCCTGTGGAAGATCCGCCGAGTCCATCGTTTTCCCTGAAACCGTGCGGCTTCGGCATCGCAACATCAAGCTGTTTGTCGAACCGCGGCGGCTCCTGCGCCGCCAGTGTCTCCGCTGAGACCGAGTAGTACGAAGCCAACCTGTTCGCCTGGTTGATGGCCTCCTGGCGGTCCTTCTCGACCTTCACCGCCGCGGCGTACTCCGGGTTGCCATCGATCCGCTTCGGGGCCTCGATGTCCTCGACGGACTTGCGGTCCAGGCGGTTGTCGCGCGGCGGCAGGGATTTGCGCACCGATGCGAGACCCGTGCCCGCAACCGTGATCTGTGTCCCGGCCGCCTCCGCGAAATCGCCCAGCTTCGTGGCGTGGGCGACCAGGCCGTTGCCCCAGTCGCGGAAGGCAATTCCGGACTCGCCCTCCCAGTCGACAGCCTTGATGAAGTCGCTCAACTCATTCGCGGCCTTGTTGATGGCCGACCTTGCCGTCAGAAGCGCCTCACCCGCCTCTTCGAGGTGCTCCGGATTGGAGTTCTCGATCAGGTCGATCATCGCGTTGAGCTCATGGCCCTCGAACGAAGTCCGTCCTGATGATCCCGAACGTCCGAAGCCGAAGGACTCCATGACGTGCTGGACCTGCCGGTTGACGTCAGTGACGATCAGCTGGGCCTGGACGCGTTGCTGGTCCTGCGCGTGCTGTTCCTTGGGGGTCAGCTCCGGCTGCTTGTCTTCACTCATCAGCTATCACCCAGGTCGTCGTAGGCAGAGCCGGTCTTGCTGTTGGAGCGCGGCTGCTCAGGCTTGTCGGCCTTCTCCGCCTGCGCCTTCTCGTGCTCCTTGTCCAGTCGGGTCTGGATCTCGTAGAACCGCCGCCGCACGTCGTCGTCCACGTTGTCGAAGCCGACGGCAGCCGCGTGCACGCCCAGGCTCAAGTACTCGATCTGGTCGCCGAGAGACTTGGAGAGCGAGACGAGCGACTCGTGGACGCGGTTGTACTGCGTGTACAGCCCGTCTGCCTCCGCGAAGCACGCGTTCTGGCCACTCAGGGCAGCGCGTGACACCGTCTGCGCCGCAATCTTCGACTTACCGGCTGCTGAATCCTCGAGCTCCGCGAGCAGCGTGTCGACACGCCCCCTGAACTTCTCCAGTGCGCCCACACCACGCCGGAGGTCGCCCGAGCCTCCCCCGCTACCGTCTGGATCGGCCACGATCCCATCCTCCCCGATTCCCCATTTCCCCGTTTGCTCAGACTGTCACCCGTTGCTATCGCACCGCGTGAACAAGCCTGACCACATTCCACAAACTCTAGCCACTGGCTACGAGAGGACCAACCCTCTTATCCATCACGTAACTTCCGCAGACCCTTTGCTTGTTGCCGGTCCCGTCAGGCATGACCCGCTCGTCCCTGGCGCCTGGACCGCCGTCGGGTGTCGCGCACGGCCACGGCGACACCCGCTATCGCGGCGACCAGCACTGCCCCGCCCACCACCACGTAGGTCGCCAGGCGTGCGTTGCGTTCGTCCGCCGTTTCGCCCAGGTGGAGTTCAGCCGGTGTCGGCGCTTCGCCCTTGCTCACACCCTCGTTCGCCACCGGGCGTTCGATGGGCTTGTCGTCCTCCGTCAGGGCACGCACCGGGTCGACGACGCCCCAGCCCACCAGACGGTCGTGGCCCGCGATCGAGCGTTCCGCCGTCTGCTGGATCTGGGCGACGATCTGTTTCTGCGTCCAGCCCTGGTGCTTGGCCTTGATGAGGGCGGCGACTCCCGCGACGTACGGGGCCGAGAAGCTGGTGCCGTTGTCGGCGCAGTGTCCGCCGCCGGGGACCGTCGAGATCATGTCCACGCCGGGGGCGGCCACGCCCACGAATTCGCCGGACTGGGAAAAGGCCGCCCGCTCGTTGTTGCGGTCCGACGCGGCCACGGCCAGGACACCCTCGTACGACGCCGGGTAGGTCTCCTTGACGTTGCCGCCGAGCCCGTCGTTGCCGGCGGAGGCGACGATCACGATCTCCTTGGCCAGGGCGGCGTCCACGGCCTGCTTCAGAACGCCCGTGGGCTTCACCGCGTTGGCCGTGTCCTGCGAGATGTTGATGACGTCCGCGTGGGCGACATCGGCTGCGTAGCGGATGGACTCGGCCAGTGTTTCGGCCGTTCCGTGGCCCTCGGCGTCGTTCTGCTGGATCGGGATGATGGTCGCGTCCGGAGCCAGGCCGGTGAAGCCGGTGCCCTTCGCCTCTCGCGCAGCGATGATTCCGGCGACCTTGGTGCCGTGACCGACCTTGTCGGTGGTGCCGTTCTCCTTGCCGCGCTCGATCTTGTTGCCGTTCTCGTCCTTGAGATCCTTCTTCAGGAAATTGCGGCCGCTTGCGGTGTCCACGGCCCCCTTGAGCTGAGGGTTCTTGACGTCCACGCCCGTGTCGATGACGGCCACCCGTACCCCCTTGCCGGTGGACTGCTTCCACAGCTCGTCCATCAGTACGCGCTGCAACGCCCAGGGGCGGCCCGCGTACTTCTTCGAGGGGAAGGTGCACTGGGCGGAGTCGTCCGCGGCGGCGGGCAGTACCGGCAGCGTGACGAAGAGGACGGCGGTGGCGGCTGCGGCTGTCAGCGGACGCCGGTACCGGGAGGAGTGCGTCGTCATGTGGATGCGCTCCTCAGGAACCCTGCGGCTGGCGGGCCGCGCCGGTCGACAGGCGTGGTCCCGTGGGCAGGAACGAGGACCAGGCGGCCGGAACGGGCGCGGGTACGACGTCCTTGTATCCGAGCCGGTTCTGCGCTTGTTGCGCCTCCTGCTGCCGCTGCGCCCTCTCCTCCTTCGTGCCTGATTCACCGATGCCGGAGTCGTCCTGCACGCTGTCGCCGTTGGACTGCATGGCATAGCGCAGACCGGTGTCGGTGACCAGGAAGAGGGGGCCGGAGTCGGCGCTGGACCCCTTGAACTGCCGGAAGAGCTGTCCGGATCCGGGGGTGACGTAGGCGCTGCTGGAGCCGGTGGGGAGCGTTGCGGGGAAACTCGTGCCCGCCCACGTGCTGAGCGTGCTGGCGCCGTTCTTCGTGGCGACGCCGCGCAGGACGTTGCACACGGTGTTACGGCTGCCGGCCGCGGCGCTCGCGGAGTTGACGGGCTTCGGCTCGCTCGTGGGCCAGTCCATGTCCTGCCCGAAGGCCTCGCCGGGCTCGAACGCTCCGGCGCTGACATGCCTCTCCTTGCCGTCCTGGCCAAGGTTGACCAGGGCCCGGCTGCTGAGCAGGAGCTTGGCGACGAAGTCGGATACGGGGGCGACCCGGCCGGGCAGGACCACGTACTGCTGGGTCCTGGTACCGGATGTCGCCGCGAGGACCATGCCCACCTTGTTCGCCTCGGCCGGCAGCTCCCCCGGGATGCCCGCGTCGGCGCCGGGGGTCTGAGGGACGGTCGGGAAGTCGATCGCGTCTCCGGTGTGCAGGGTGTCCAGCCACGCGGCGGAGACCCGCTGGGGGGCGCGGCGGTCGCCGACCAGGGTGCGCAGGAGCAGTTCGTCCTTCTTCACCTTGTACGCCTTGCCCGCGGCGTCCACGATGTAGCGGGTTCTGTCCGGCCCCGGTCCCTCGACGTACATCAGCTCACCGCCGTGCAGTCGGCCCGCGCCCTCGGTCTTCTTCTGCTCGCGCTCCGCGAAGACGAACGCCGCCTTCTGGATGGCCCTGCCGCCCTCGCCGGGCCGCTCGCAGACGGCCCACCGCTTCTTCGAGCCGGCTTCGTCCTTGTCCGGCAGCCGGTCGGGGGCGTACGGGATGCCGAGCGTGGCGCCGTGCGGGATCTTGCCGTTGTCGAGGACCGATTCGTCGACGTTGATGACCTTGCCCTTGTCCGGGTCAAGGAGGAGCTTGGCGGAGGACATGTTCAGCACCGGGTGGAGCTGCGTCTTGCCATCGGTCTTCAACACCACATAGCGCGTGGTGGATTTGCTGGCGATGATGACGTTCTCGTAGGGGGTGTCCCATTTCTGGGGCGCTACGGGTTTGAACATCCCCCAGGCTCCGAACCCCGCGAGGATGACGACGCCGACGATCGCGCTGGGCACCACCGCGCGCAGGGGGCGCGGTGCGCCCTCCTCCGAACCGGTCGGGTTGGGTTGGAGGAACTGTGCGATCAACCTCCGCTTCGCGAAGGTGTAGGCGTTGAGTTCGTCCCGCCGTGATGCCATCTGTCCGCTGCCCCTTTTCCCCAGTGGGCAACCAGGTTCCCACACACACCGTGGACCGCTGTCGTCGACTGGGCCCCCTACTATGCCTGTTGGGGCTTGACCGTCACTGCTCAGGTAGGGTGATCGCCCGGTCAACACCCGTGAAAAAACGGTACATACGGATACGAGGGGGCAACGCGGCGATGGGTGCAGCGACGCGCGAGCGCACGGGGCAGACTACCCATCGAACGTCCGGCCCTTCCCGACGGCAACGTGGCAACGAATCGGCCGGCGCAGCACCCGCCCCGTCGGCGAGCGCCCCTGCGGCGACGACTCTGCGGTCGATTTCGAGGACCGGTCGTCTCGGTCCCGTCCTGCGGCAAATGGTGCTCGTCGAGGCGGCCCTTGCGGTCGCCGCGGTGGGTGCCGCACTCGGCGGTCCCTGGCTGGTGCCCGCAGTCGCGATTGCCTGCCTGCTGGTGCTTCTGGCGGTGGTACGTCGTCGGGGCCGCGCCGTACAGGATTGGCTGTCGACGGCGCTCTCCCTCCGCGACCGCAGACGAACGGCCGTGGCGTCCGCCGTAGATGCGGAGCCACAGCTGGCGCCGGTGGCGGAGAGTGTGCCGGGCTTCGCTCCGTACATCTATATCGACCGGGACCGTCGCACGGTGGGCATGGTCGGGGACGGCACGTTCCTGACCGCTGTCGTACGGGTCGAGGCCAGCGGTGAATCGCTCCGCCAGGCGCGCGGTGCGCGGGCGCTCCCGCTGTCCCTCCTGGGCGACGCCCTCTCGGTGGACGACATCGTGCTGGAGTCCGCGCAGCTCGTGCAGCAGGTACGCCCCGCTCCGGCGCAGCATCTGCCGCAGCAGTCGGCGGCACGGCTCTCCTACGCCCCCCTTCAGGAGCAGACCGGGGCGCCCGCGCTGCGGATGACCTGGGTGGCTGTGAAGCTGGATCCGGAACTGTGCCGGGAGGCGGTCGAGGCGCGCGGGGGCGGAATCGGCGGAGCTCAGCGCTGCCTGGTTCGGGTCGCGGACCATGTGGCGAGCCGGATCACCGGCGCCGGATTCCGGGCCGTGGTACTGGACCAGGAGGAGCTGCATTCCGCCGTGGCAACGTCCGCGTGCGCCAATCCCATGCTGTCGGCCCGCGCCGGACGCCCGGATGTCACGCCGCAGCGGCGGACGATGGAGACGGCGAGGGTCTGGCGGTGCGACGATCGTTGGCACACCGCCTATGCCGTGGACCGGTGGCCCGAGTTGGGCCGCGGGGCGACTCCTCTCCCCCGCCTCGTCTCGCTGCTGACCTCGGTCCCCGCGTATGCGACGACCTTCAGCCTGACGGTGCGAACCGGTTCGCGCCAGGGCGATGTGTCCGTGTCCGGACACGTACGGATCACGGGCGGATCCGATACCGAACTGGTCGGGGTACGAAGGACATTGGAGCAAGCCGCACGGCACGCCAAGGTCGGCCTGGTGCGGCTGGACCGCGAGCAGCTGCCGGGCGTGCTGGCGACGCTCCCGCTGGGAGGCGCACAGTGACGAATCGCACCGAGCCGAGGCGGGGACTGCGCGGTCCTCGCCACGCGGGGCACACTCTGGCCGCGGAGCACCTGGGCGCGCTGTCGTTGCCGGTCGGTGACGACGGCGTGATCATCGGCACCGATGCCGAGGGGCGCCCGCAGATGATCGGGTTCCACCGCCCGGCGCCGTACGACGTCCTGTTGATCGGCGGCCTGTGGACCGCGCAGGTCCTGGCGCTGCGTGCGGCGGCTACGGGGGCGCGGGTGGCGGTCGAGACCGGGCGCACCCAGGCGTGGACGACTCTGGCGCAAGCCGCGGGTGCCGGTCTTGAGTGCGTCTCCCTCCATGACGTGGGCCGGGTTCCGCCGACCGGAGCGACCGTGGGCAGCCCGGTGGTGGTGGTGCGGGACTGTGGAATGCGTCCGCCCCGTGGCCGGGTGGTCTCCTCGCCCTGGCAGTCGGTGTTGACGTTGCTGCCCTATTTGAGCCCCGTGGCACCCCGGTTGATGCGGGCATCGACGCTCGTGGGTATCCAGCGGGTCTCGCCCGCCGAGGCGGACCAGATCGGCCGGATCCTGGGGCTTGCCCGGGCCGAGAGCGAGGCCCTGCCCACCCTGGCGGACGGTGTCACGCTCTGGGTGGCGGGCCGCGAGCGCCACTGGGTGATGACCAGTGCGACGGATGTCGAGACCGGCCTGCTGGGCACTGCTCGCCGGATGGACTGAATACTGTTCCGTTCGCAGCCCTGGGCCTGCCGCTTCCAGGGAGGATGGCCGGGGAACGACACGGTTCGATCGAAGGGACGCCGGCATGGGCACCCAGCAGGAAAAGGAAGAGCTCTACGCTCTCGACATCTCGGATGTGGAGTGGCTGAGCGCACCGGGGACCGAGAACGTCGAGGAACGGGTCGAGATCGCGCATCTGCCGGGCGGCGCGGTCGCCATGCGCTCGTCGCTGGACCCGGAGACCGTGTTGCGGTACACGGAGGCCGAGTGGCACGCCTTCGTACTGGGCGCACGGGACGGTGAGTTCGACCTCACGTAGGCAAGGCCAAGTGAAAGGGTGGCTGCCGAACACGGCGGCCACCCTTTCATCACGCCTGGATATGTAGTGAATTGACCGCTTCGGCCTGTGTGCTCCGCCGTACTCGGGGCACTTGAGGGCGGTGCGTGACCTACTGGACAGTTTCTGCCGGGCGGTACGGCCTGCCGCAGTGAGCCCGATGACGATTAGGGTGGGTCGGGGGCAGCAGAAGAACCTGCGGGCAGGCGATGCGCGTCCCCAGGGGGAGAGCCGGGCGGATCGGACAACGGGAACGGTCGCCCCCACCCACCACGGCACAAGGGTGCTCGACCACACCAGGAGGCAAAGTGAACGGCGATCGGGACGAGATCCGCGGGGGCTGGAACAAGCCCGTCGACGAGTCGTCCGACGCGGAGCCCGCCGAGATGACGGGTGAGTTCACCATCGACTACACCCCGCCGGCCTGGTACACGCAGAACGCGCCGGGGGACTCGTCGGGCGGCGCCGGATCGCACCTCGCGCCGCCTCCGCCGCCCAGCGGGGCGCCGGTGTCCGTACCCGCGCCGCCGGCCGGGGGCGGTTTCGACCCCAACTGGGCTCCGGCGCCGCCTGCTCCCGCCCCGGTTCACTCCGCGGCGGGTGACTCCGTTCCTGCGCCTGCTCCCACTCCTGCGGAGGGAGCGGGAGCGGTGACTCCCGACGGGATGACGGACCCGTTCGGGGGCGGTGATGTGGAGAGCGGCGCGACCATGCGGTTCTCGCCCGCCGCGCTGAAGCGGGAGATCGCGGAGCGCGAGGAGGCGGCGAAGAGCGCGGACGGGGCCGGCTCGGCCACGGACTCGGGTTCTATGGAAAACGGTGCCGGTACCGGAGTAGGTGCCAGTGCCGGAGTAAGTGCTGGTGTTAGTGCTGGTGCTGGTGCTGGTGCTGGTGCTGGTGCTGGTGCTGGTGCTGGTGCTGGTGCTGGTGACGACCGTACGGACGAGGGCGAGGTCCCCGGTTCGGGTTCCGTTTCCGGTTCCGGCTCCGTTTCCGCGGAGGCCGCGGATGCACCGGCGAAGCCGCCCGCCGATAAGCCCGACGGCGCTGCCGCCGCGGATTCCGGTGCCGACGCCGCAGCGCCCGCCGATCCCCCTCGCAGCGACCTGACGAGCGGTGCCTCGGACGGGCCGGAGGGGGCCGCCGCGCCCCCGGACGCCGTCGCGGACGCGGTGCCCCAGGACGCGCCGTCTCCCGGCGCACCGCAGGACCCCTCGGCGCCCGCCGCACCGGCCCCCTGGACCCCGGCGCCGCCGCAGGGCGCGCTGCCGCCGCTGCCGCCCGCCTTCCAGCCCGCCGCACCGCAGCCCACGGCACCCCAGGCGGCGCCGCAGTGGCCCGCTCCGGCTCCGACCGGCCAGGGGCCCGGTGGCTACGGATTCCCACAGGCCGGCGTGGTCCAGCCGCCGCAGGTACCCCACCAGCCTCAGGGCGGTTACGGCTTCCCGCAGGCCGGCGTGGTCCAGCCGCCGCAGGTACCCCACCAGCCTCAGGGCGGTTACGGCTTCCCGCAGCCGCAAGCACCCCAGCAGGCCCAGTGGCCCGCGCAGCAGGGCGCACCCCTCCCCCCGCAGGTCCCGCAGGCGCCTCAACAGCCGGTCCAGGGCACGCCCAATCTGCCCGCGCAGGCCGCCCCGCAGCAGCCCGTGCCTCAGCAGCCCTCCCACCCCCAGGCGCCGCAGCAACAGCAACAGCAACAGCCCCACGGACAGCCCGTCGACCCGCGCACCGGGGCCGCCTGGCCGACCCCGGTCACCCACGACCAGCGCGAGCGTTCCGTGCCCGGCGCCCCGCTCGGGTACACGGCGGCGGTGGAGCTCTCCTCCGACCGGCTCGTCCGGGGCAAGCAGAAGGCGAAGAGCAGCCGTACGCCGTCCGGCGCGGCCCGCTTCAAGCTCGGTGGCAAGAAGGAGGAGGCCGAGCGGCAGCGCAAGCTCGACCTGATCCGTACGCCCGTACTGTCCTGCTACCGGATCGCGGTCATCAGCCTCAAGGGCGGTGTCGGCAAGACCACGACGACCACCGCGCTCGGCTCGACCCTGGCCACCGAGCGGCAGGACAAGATCCTCGCCATCGACGCCAACCCGGACGCCGGCACGCTCGGCCGACGGGTGCGCCGGGAGACCGGAGCCACCATCCGTGACCTGGTCCAGGCGATCCCGTACCTCAACTCGTACATGGACATCCGCCGCTTCACCTCGCAGGCGCCCTCCGGTCTGGAGATCATCGCCAACGACGTGGACCCGGCGGTCTCCACGACGTTCAACGACGAGGACTACCGACGCGCCATCGATGTGCTGGGCAAGCAGTACCCGATCATCCTCACCGACTCGGGCACCGGCCTGCTCTACAGCGCGATGCGCGGAGTGCTGGACCTCGCCGACCAGTTGATCATCATCTCCACGCCGTCGGTCGACGGTGCGTCCAGTGCGTCCACCACGCTGGACTGGCTCTCGGCGCACGGTTACGCGGAACTCGTGCAGCGTTCCCTCACCGTCATCTCGGGCGTCCGCGAGACCGGCAAGATGATCAAGGTCGATGACATCGTGCAGCACTTCGAGACGCGCTGCCGGGGCGTGGTCGTCGTACCGTTCGACGAGCATCTGGCGGCCGGCGCGGAGGTCGACCTCGACATGATGCGCCCCAAGACCCGCGAGGCGTACTTCAACCTCTCCGCGTTGGTGGCCGAGGACTTCGCGCGCGCTCAGCAGCAGCAGGGGCTCTGGACGTCGCACGGCTCCAATCCGCCCCCGCAGTACGCCCCTCCGCTGCCCGGCCAGCAGTACGCCCCGCAGCAGCCGTACCCGCCGCAGCAACAGCCGTACGGCGGCCAGCAGCCCCCGCAGCCGTACCCCCCGCAGCCCGGCCCCGGCGTGCAACAGCACGGCTGGCAGCAGTCGTTGCCCTCCCAGGCCCAGTCCGCGGCGAGCCCGGCCGGTCCGCCGCCGCCTCACCAGCAGCAGCCCGGCCTGCCTGGTCAGCCGGTCCCGCCCGAACTGCAGGGCCCCGTACCGCCCGCGGGCTGGCAGCAGCAGCCGCCGCCAGCGCCTCAGCAGTAAGGCAACAGAGGTCTGAACCAATGAGGGCCCGCATCGTCTCCACGGTGCGGGCCCTCCGCGTATTCCCGCAGACCACACGCCGTTTCGATGACCGTTGACGCGGCTCGACAACCGCTGATAAACCTTCGCTTCACCAGCTGGCGAACCACAGATCAACCCGCCTTCTCCGTGCGAGTCATGACGCGAGGTCCCTGACCATGGTCGATAGAGTTCCACCACCCTCCGCCCAGCCACGCTCTCGCCTGCGTGTCCTGCTGGCCTCCGGCGCCGCCGCTCTGGCACTGACCGCCGGTTCCGTCGTCGGCGTGCCCCTGGGTGCCGCGCCGCAGCAGGCGCAGGCCGCCGACAGCGGCAAGTCGACGCTGACCGTCGCCGTCGCACAGAGCGTCGATTCCCTGAGCCCGTTCCTCGCTCAGAAGCTGATGAGCACGAGCGTCAGCCGGCTCATGTACGACTTCCTGACGAACTACGACCCCAAGGACAACCACGCGATCCCCGCGCTCGCCACCAAGTGGGAGCCGTCCGCGGACAAGTTGACCTGGACGTACACCATCCGGTCCGACTCCAAGTGGTCGGACGGCCAGCAGGCCACCGCCGAGGACGCGGCGTGGACGTTCAACAAGATGATGACCGACGAGGGCGCCGCGCAGGCCAACGGCAACTTCGTCGCGAACTTCAAGAAGGTGACGGCTCCGAGCCCGACGCAGCTGGTCATCGAGCTCAAGGAGCCGCAGGCCACCATGGCCGCGCTCGACGTGCCGATAGTCCCGAAGCACGTCTGGGAGAAGGTCGGTGACTTCTCCAAGTTCAACAACGACACTAAGTTCCCGATCGTCGGCAACGGGCCGTTCATCCTGACGGACTACAAGGTCGACCAGTACGTGAAGCTCAAGGCCAACAAGAGCTTCTGGCGCGGTGCGCCGAAGTTCGACGAGCTGGTCTTCAAGACGTACAAGGACCAGGACGCAGCGGTCGCCGCGCTGCGCAAGGGCGAGGTCTCCTTCGTCGCCGGCTCCCCCGCGCTGACGCCCGCTCAGGCCGCGTCCCTCAAGGGCGAGAAGAACGTCAAGGTCAACGAGGGTCCGGGCCGCCGCTTCTTCGCGCTGGCCACCAACCCGGGCGCTCAGACCAAGGACGGCAAGAAGTTCGGCGACGGCAACAAGGCCCTTCTCGATCAGAAGGTTCGCCAGGCCCTCTTCCTGTCCATCGACCGCAAGACCATCATCGACAAGGTCTTCCAGGGCCACGCCGTCGAGGGCCAGGGCTACATCCCGCCGCGCTTCTCCACGTACTTCTGGCAGCCCTCCGCCGACCAGAGCCTCGCGTACGACCCGGCCAAGGCCGCCAAGCTCCTCGACGAGGCGGGCTACCCGCTCAAGGGCGACCAGCGCGTCGGCAAGGACGGCAAGCCGCTCGACCTGCGCATCCTGTGCCACGCCACGGATCCGAACGACAAGGCGATCGGCAAGTACCTCAAGGAGTGGTGGGGCAAGCTCGGCATCGGCCTCAAGGTCGACTGTCTCGACGACGTCTCGGTGCCGTGGTACGCCGGTGAGTACGACCTCGCCTTCGACGGCTGGTCGGTCAACCCGGACCCGGACTTCGTCCTCGGCATCCACACCTGCGGCGCGCTGCCCGTCAAGGCCAAGGACAGCGCCACCACCGACAACTTCATCTGCGACAAGACGTACGACGAGCTCTACAAGAAGCAACTGGCCGAGTACGACCCGGCCAAGCGCGCGGACATCGTCAAGCAGATGCAGTCGTGGATGTACGACTCGGGGTACATGAACATCATCGCGTACCCGAACGCGGTCGAGGCCTACCGCACCGACCAGATCAAGTCGATCAAGACCATGCCCGAGGCGGCGGGCAACATCTACGGCCAGGACGGGTACTGGAGCTGGTGGTCGGCCGTTCCGGCGGGCAGCAGCAGTTCGGACAGCTCCGGCGGGTCCGGCTCCACCGGAGTCGTCGTAGGCATCATCGTGGTGGTCGTGGTACTCGCCGGTGGCGGACTGTTCATCGCGATGCGCCGCCGCACCACCGCGGACGACCGCGAGTAGTCACGCGGACGGGTTGAGAGGGGCCGGCCGGGGCGGCGTGCAGCCGCCCCGCCGGTTCCCTCTAAGTGCAGCACGAGTAACGAGAGTTCCCCATGACAGCTGAAAGCACTCCGGCGCTCGTGCAGATCGCGGATGCGGACACCGAAGGTCCGGCTCAGGCCGGCCCGGCGGCCGCCCGCGGCCCACGGGCGCGTAACACCAAGGCCTACCTCCAGTACGTGGCGGCCAAGATCGTGGGAGCGGCCGTCTCCCTGTTCGCGGTCCTGGTCACCAGCTTCTTCCTCTTCCGGCTCATTCCCAGCGACCCGGTGAAGCAGATGACGGGCGGCCGTCCCGTCTCCGCCGAACAACTCCAGTCGTTGCGTCACCAGTTCGGTCTCGACCAGCCGATGTGGCGGCAGTTCACCAGCTACGTCGGCGACGCCCTCACGGGCGACTTCGGCACTTCGTTCCAGTTCCACGCGCCCGTCATCGACAAGATCACCGAGGCGCTCCCCGCGACCCTGCTCCTCACCGGCACGTCGTACGTCCTGTACACCGCGCTCGGCATCTGGCTCGGCACCCGTACCGCGTGGCGCAACGGCTCCACGAGCGACCGCTTCAACACCGCTTTCGCGCTGACGCTCTACTCGGTGCCGTCGTTCTGGCTGGGCCTGCTCCTGATCATCGTCTTCTCGGTGGGCATCGGACCGATCCCCGGGATGTTCCCGACCGGCGGAATGCAATCGGGCGGCGAGAACGGATTCGCGTACATCCTCGATGTGGCGCATCACCTGGTCCTCCCGGTGATCACGCTGGTCGCGGTCGGGTACGCGCAGACGCTTCTGGTGATGCGCTCCTCACTGCTGGACGAGATGGGCAGCGACTATCTGACGACGGCCCGCGCGAAGGGGTTGCGGGACGATGTCGTACGCCGCAAGCACGCCGTGCCGAACGCGATGCTGCCGACGTTCACGCTGATGTTCGTGAACCTGGGGCATGTGGTCGCCGGGCAGATCCTGGTCGAGACGGTGTTCTCCTGGCCCGGCCTCGGCGGTCTCTTCTACCAGGCGCTCAGCGTGCCCGATCTTCCCCTCGTGCAAGGGCTGTTCTTCGTCTTCGCCACCGCGGTGATCCTGGCGAACACCCTTGCCGATGTGCTCTATCCGCTGCTCGATCCCCGGGTGGGCCGATGACGACCGAATCCATGCCCACGCCCACGAAGGCCGAGGCGGCCGAGAACCCGCGCGCGCTCGCCCGCGCCCGCAAGCGGCAGTCCGCCGCCCGGTTCTGGCGGGAGTTCCGCAAGCACAGGAGCGGATTGTGGGGTCTGGGGGCCCTCGTCCTGATCGCGCTGATCGCTCTGTTCGCGCCGCAGCTCGTCGGCGCCGATTCGCAGAGCGTCACCGACGCGCCCGGCGGGGCCCTGGAGACTCCCAGCGGTGAATTCCCGCTCGGCACCGATCAGTTCGGACGCAGCGTGCTGGCCCTGCTGGTCTGGGGCACCCGTGTCTCGTTGACGGTGGGCCTGCTCGCCGCGTTCCTGTGCGTCGCCATCGGCACGGTCGTCGGCATCGTCGCGGGGCACTTCCACGGCTGGTACTCGACGGTCCTGATGCGGATCACCGACTGGTTCCTGGTGATGCCGACCCTGGTCCTCGCGATCGCGCTCGCCACCGTGATGGACCGCTCGATGTGGACGGTCATCATCGCGATCGGCGTCACGACCTGGCCGACCACGGCCCGGCTGGTCCGCGCCCAGACCCTCGCCGTGGAGTCCCGCCCGTACATCGAGCGCGCCCGCGCCCTGGGCGGCGGCCACGGACACGTCATGGTCCGGCACGTCCTGCCGAACGTGATGCCGCTGGTCCTCGCGCAGACCACGCTGGTGATCTCCAGCGCGATCCTCACCGAGGCCACCCTGGCGTTCCTCGGCCTGAGCGACCCGACCACCACCTCCTGGGGCGGCATGCTCCAGGACGCCCGCGAGGCGGGCGCGGTGAGCGCGGGCGACTGGTGGTACCTGGCACCGCCCGGCATCGCCATCGCCGTGGTGGCCCTGGCGTTCACGCTGTGCGGCCGCGCCATCGAGTCCGTCCTCAATCCCAAGCTGGGGGTGGCCCGTTGAGTACGACGAGCATCCGTAAGACGCCGCTTCTCGACGTACGGGACCTCACGGTGACGTACGCGGGTGGAGCGCAGGCCGTCCGCGGGGTGAACCTCAGCGTCGACGCGGGGCAGAAGCTCGGCATCGCCGGTGAGTCGGGCTGCGGGAAGTCGACGCTGGCGCTCGCGCTGCTGCGGCTGCTGCCCGCCGGGGCGAAGGTCTCCGGCGAGATCCTGCTGAACGGCGAGGATGTCCTAGCCATGAAGTGGGGCCAGGTCAGGGCAGTGCGATGGGCAGGGGCGTCGATCGTGTTCCAGGGCGCGATGCACTCGCTCAACGCGGTGCACCGCATCGGCGACCAGATCGCCGAGCCGATCCTGCTGCACCGCAAGGCGACGCAGGGGGCGGCCGCGAAGAAGGCCGGCGAACTCCTGGAGCAGGTGGGACTCCCGGCCGCCCGCGCGAACGCCTATCCGCACGAGCTCTCCGGCGGACAGCGACAGCGCGTGATGATCGCGATGGCGCTCGCCTGCGATCCGGGGCTGATCATCGCGGACGAGCCGACCACGGCCCTCGACGTGATGATCCAGGCCCAGATCCTGCGGCTGATCGAGCAGCTGGTGTCCGAGCAGGACCTCGGCCTGATCATGATCAGCCATGACCTCGCGGTGCTCTCGGACACCTGTGACCGGCTCGCGGTGATGTACGCGGGCCGGGTCGTGGAGGAGGGCCCGGCGTCCGAGGTCTACGAGAACGCGCACCACCCGTACGGCAAGGCCCTGTCCGGCGCCTTTCCGCGCATCGGCGACCCGGCCTCCCGGTTCGCGCCCCGCGGGCTGCCCGGCGACCCGCCGGACCCGTCGGCGCTGCCTGGCGGCTGTACGTTCCATCCGCGGTGTCCGGTGGCCCTGGACTCCTGCACGACGCAGGACCAGGTGCTGCGCGAGGCGGGGCCGGAGCGGCGGGCGGCCTGTGTGCTGGTGGAGCCGGGGGCCGCCGCGGCCCCGGCCCTGCCGGGTGCCGAGGAAGCAAGGAGCACATCATGACCACCACTACTCCCCTGCTCAGCGCCGAGGGGCTGAAGGTCACCTTCCCCGGCCGGCGCGGAGCCGACCCGGCGCGGGCCGTGGACAGCGTCGACCTGGACATCCGGCCCGGCGAGATCGTCGCGCTGGTCGGCGAGTCGGGCTGCGGCAAGACGACGCTGGCGCGTTCGCTGCTGGGTCTGGTCCCGCCGACGTCCGGGCGGGTGACCTTCGACGGGCAGCCGCTCGACTACGCGAGCCGGGCGCTGAAGGCGTACCGCAAGCGGGTCCAGCTGGTGCTCCAGGACCCCAGCGGTTCGCTCAACCCGAGGCACACGGTGTACGACGCCGTCGCCGAGGGCCTGCGGATCCACGGCTACGCGGGCGACGAGCGGACAGCGGTGGCCGAGGCGCTGGCACGGGCGGGGCTGCGGCCCCCGGAGCGGTTCTTCCTGCGCTATCCGCACGAGCTGTCGGGCGGTCAGCGCCAGCGGGTCGTGATCGCGGGCGCGCTCGTCCTGGAGCCGGAACTCATCGTGGCCGACGAGCCGGTGGCCTCACTGGACGCTTCGGTCCGCGGCGAGATCCTGGCCCTGCTGCTGCGACTGCGGGACGAGCTGGGCCTGTCCGCGCTGGTGGTCACGCACGACCTCGGGCTGGCGTGGAACATCGCGGACCGGGTCGCGGTGATGTACCTCGGCCGTATCGTGGAGACGGGCGAGGTGGAGCAGATCCTGACCGCCCCACAACACCCGTACACCCAGGCCCTGTTGTCGGTGCTCCCGGAGGCCGGGGGCGATCCGGTGATTCTGACCGGCGAGCCGCCGGACCCGTCCAGGGTGCCGTCCGGGTGCCGGTTCCACGCCCGCTGCCAGGTGCTGGCCTCGGGCGAGGCGGAGCGGGCGGGCGTCGCGGACGCGTGCCGTACGAAGGATCTGCCGGTGCTCGCGGGCGGCGGGCAGACCCAGGTGGCGTGCCACTGGGCGAACGCGGCCGCGACGGCGCGGGCGTAACGCGAGGGCGGGGGCCCGTCCCGTGGGCGCCCTGTCACGGCCGGGACCGTTCTCGACGGTCCCGGCCCCGGCCGTGTACGAGGAGCGAGTCAGCCGCGCTCGTACGCGGCGACCAGCTCGCTGCACCGCTTCACATCGGCGGCCATCGCCACGAGCAGATCGTCGATCGAGTCGAACTTCAGCATCCCGCGTACGTACGCGAGGAAGTCCACCGAGACGTGCAGCCCGTACAGGTCGAGGTCGACGCGGTCGATCGCGTACGCCTCCACGGTCCGCTCGGTGCCGTCGAACTGCGGGTTCGTGCCGACGGAGATCGCGGCGGGCATCGCCTCGTCGTTCACATTGAGCCAGCCCGCGTAGACGCCGTCGGCGGGGATCGCGGTGTGCGGCAGGGTCTCCACGTTGGCCGTGGGGAAGCCCATGTCGCGACCGCGCTGTGCGCCGCGCACCACGACGCCCTCGACCCGGTGCGGATGGCCCAGGATCTCGGCGGCGCCCGCGACATCGCCCTCGGCGACCAAACGTCGGGTGAGGGTCGAGGAGAACGGCTCGCCGCCGCCCGCCTCGCCGCTCACATACAGGTCGACGACCTCGACGCCGTAGTCGTAGGTCTCGCCGAACTCGGTGAGCAGCTGCACGTTCCCGGCCGCCCTGTGCCCGAACCGGAAGTTCGGACCCTCGATGACCAGCTGCGCGTGCAGCTTGTCGACGAGGACCTTCACGATGAAGTCGGCGGGTGCCAGCTTGGAGAACTCGGTGGTGAACGGCAGGATCAGCACCGCGTCCACGTCCAGTTCCGCCATCAGCTCGGCGCGCCGGTGGTGCGGGGCGAGCAGCGGCGGGTGGCTGCCGGGCCGTACGACCTCGCTGGGGTGGGGGTCGAAGGTCACCACGACCGACGGTACGCCCAGCTCGCGAGCCCGCTCCACGGCCCGCCCGATGATCAGCTGGTGCCCGCGGTGCACCCCGTCGTAGGAACCGATGGTGACGACGCTGCGTCCCCAGCCCTCGGGGATGTCCTCCAAGCCACGCCAGCGCTGCACTGTGACCGCTCCTCGCCCGAACCCGTATACGTGTAATTGCTTGTTACGCAGGTCTAAGACTGCCATGCTCACGCCCCGCGGCCTGCATCGGCATCGCTTTCCGGCTCGCCGGCGACTCCACCGTCCGCCGCGGTCTCGGGCCGACGAGCACCACCCACTCCTGCGGGACGTCGACGAGCCGCCGCGCGACAACATCCAGAAACCGCTCGCCGCTACCGCTGTCCCGGTCACCGCGGGGGTCGCCGCAGCGCGGGCCGTCGGCGGGGACGAGCGCCCACGGCCGCTACACCGAGCAGCAGCGCGTCCCGGCTGTCCGTACCCGGCGCGAGCTCCATCGCCGCGGCGATCCGATGGGGCGGCCGTTCGCGGTGTACGTCACCGGGGCCGTGCCGAGCACGCGCCCCTCGCGCCGGCCGTGGGCGGCGATCCTCACATACGTACCGGCGTCGATCCGGTCCCGCGGATGCGATCGGCATCGGCTCCACGCCGAGCGCGCAGAGCCCACCGGTGCGCAGCAGTGCGAGGCCGAAGCCGGGCAGCGCGGTGACATCGGCGTCCTCGACGCAGCAGCTGCGATCGCCCGTTCAAGCACAGGACGAGCCGGGTGTGACCGTCGACCGCTTCGTGACTGGTCACCACCGCGCCCCGGTCGCGGCGACGAATCCGGTCCCCCGCTGCCGGCCGGCCGGATCGCAGACCCGTACCAGTGCTGCCCGGCCCCCGCTTCCCATGGTCCGACGTCAGGTCGGCGGTGATCAGCACGTACCAATCGGAGTAAAAGCGCCCCCGAATGCACCCCTGAGTCACTCCGAGCGCCTGCCCATTGGGGTGAATACATGGCGTCCGGTGGACAGAAACCGGTGGGGGATCGTGGAG
>NZ_JBHVFF010000140.1:0-21004 GCF_042801895.1 Streptomyces sp. NPDC057543
TTGTCACGGCGCTCGAAGGAACGGCCACCACGGTCGTCCCGACGGTCGCTGCCGCCGGAGCGGAAGCCGCCCGACGGACGGTCGTCACGACGGTCACGGTTGAACGACGGACGGTCGTTGTCACGGCGCTCGAAGGAACGGCCACCACGGTCGTCCCGACGGTCGCTGCCACCGGAGCGGAAGCCGCCCGACGGACGGTCGTCACGACGGTCGCGGTTGAACGACGGACGGTCGTTGTCACGGCGGAAGCCACCCGACGAACGGTCGTCACGACGCTGGAAACCACGGTCGCCACCGCGGTCGTTGCCACCGCGGTAGCCGCCGCGGTCACCGCCACGGCTGTCCCGGCGGTCGAAGTTGCCGCGGTCGTCACGGCGGTCGTCACGGGCGGAGGGCTGCTCCGGTACGGAGACGGCGGCCTCGATCGCGGCCTCCGCCTCGGCGGCGGCCTCGGCCACCGCCGTCTCCGGATCGTCGCCCCGCTCGCGCGCGGCCCGGGCGACGAGGCGGTCGGCCTCCTCGCGCAGCTCACCGGCGCGGCGCTGGACGCGCTCCAGCTGCTTGGTCAGGTCGGCGACCTCGCGCTCGGCCTGCTTCGCGGCGTTGCTCGCGGAGTCGGCCTGGACCTCGGTCAGCGAACGGGCACCGGTGATCTCGGCGACCTCCGGCTCGAAGACGCCCGCGCCCTGCACGATGTGACGGGAGGCGTCGACGCCCGCGTCCTCCATCAGGCGGAAGATCTGGCGGCGCTGGTGCGGCAGCGCCAGCGAGACGACGACACCGGACTTGCCGGCCCGGGCGGTACGGCCCGAGCGGTGCAGGTAGTCCTTGTGGTCACCGGCCGGGTCCACGTTCAGGACCAGGTCGATGCCGTCGACGTGGATACCGCGGGCGGCGACGTCGGTCGCGACGAGCGCGTTGACGTAACCCTTCTTGAAGTCCTCAAGAACGCGGGTACGGGCGCCCTGCGTCATGCCGCCGTGCAGCGCGTCCGCCTTCACACCCGACTCGATGAGCTGCTCGGCGATGCGGTCCGCTCCCAGCTGGGTACGGACGAAGATGATCGTGCGGCCCTTGCGGGCGGCGATGGCGGAGGTGACGGGCGCCTTGTCCTTCGGCTTCACGACGAGGACGTGGTGCGACATGGTCGTGACGTTGCCCTGGGCGCTGTCGACCTCGTGGCTCACCGGGTTGTTCAGGTAGCGCTTGACCAGCGTGCCGATCTCGTTCTCCATCGTGGCGGAGAAGAGCATGCGCTGACCGCCGACCGGAACCTGGTCGAGCAGCTCGGTGACCTCGGGCAGGAAGCCCAGGTCGGACATCTGGTCGGCCTCGTCGAGGACGGCGACCTGGATGTTCTCCAGGGAGCAGGCGCCCCGGTTGATGATGTCGCGCAGCCGGCCCGGCGTGGCGACGAGGATGTCGACACCGCGCTCCAGCGCGTAGATCTGGTTGCCCATCGACGTACCGCCGCAGACGACCTTCATCTTCAGGCCGAGCACATCGCCGTACGGCTGCAGCGCGTCCGCGACCTGCATCGCGAGCTCACGGGTCGGGGTGAGGATGACCGCGCGGGGCTTCTTCTTCTCGGTGTGGCCGCCGGCCAGCGTGGCCAGGGTCGGCAGGCCGAAGGAGAGGGTCTTGCCGGAGCCGGTACGGCCGCGGCCCAGGATGTCCTTGCCGGCCAGGGCGTCCGGGATGGTCGCGGCCTGGATCGGGAAGGGCGCGGTCACACCGTTCTGCGCGAGCTTGCGGACGATGCCCTCGGGCAGGCCCAGGTCCCCGAAGGTGACGGTCGGCTCGGCGTCGGCGTCGTCAGCCGCGTCGACGGCGGAGTCGGTACCGGCCTGCTCGGCCCGGGGTGCGTCGGCCTCGACCGAGGCAACGGCCTCGGCGACGACGGCCTCTGCGGCCTCGATGAGCTCGTCGTTCTTGACGTTGTCGACGTTGTCGACGTTCTCGGGCATGACGGTGTGGTCAGAACTGGAAATTGACATGCGAAATGCGAAACCTTCCGGAGTCTCGGCACGCGCCCGTAACTCCGTGATTCGCAATTTCGACCGCCTCAATGCGGTCCAGCCACGGCAAGGGAGAGTACGCGCCACACGGCGCGCTTCTGTTTCGGCGCCGGGCAATGGGATCAAACGATCTACCACCATACGCACTCCCCCCCACATCGCGCAAACCGCCCTCCTCCGGCACCCCACTACACCGGCTCCACCTGCGGCGATACGTCCGGCGTCCGCAGCGGCGACGGCTCCGCCGGCGCACTCATCGCGTCGTTACGGAGCTGAGCCGCCGACGAAGCGGAAGGCTGCGGCGACGGTTCCGAGGGCTCCGGGTCCGGGTCCGGCTCCGGGGAAGCGGACGGCTCGGGGGTGGCGGGCCGGGACGGCGGCGGGGATTCGGGCCGCTGCGGCACGCCGTGCCCCGGCTGCGAGGCCGAGGGCGCGGGCAGCCCACCACCCGGCGCCGCCCCCGAACCCCCCGGCTCACCGGGCTCCGCGCCGGGGCGTACGCCGCCGGGCTCGCCCGACGGCTCGGCGGAGCCGTCCGGCTCCGGGGACTCGGCCGCCTCCCGCTCGGAGTGTGCCTCGGCACGGCCACCACCGGTGCGGGCGCTGCCCGTGCCCGCCACGGTGCCGCCGTCCGGCTCGGCCCCGCCACCCTTCGACTCGGACGACGGCGACGGCGACGGTTTCCCTCCGCCGTCGCCGACGCTCATGCAGCCTGTGGACACGGCGACCGTCACTGCGATGACGGACGCCCACCTGACGGGGGCGGAGAACTGGCGCACGGGAGGCACCTCCGGGGGACGAAGAGGGGGCGGGCGGTACGGGAAGAAGTGGGGACGCTGTGCCCAACTCCCTTAGCCCCGCCGGGGACACGCCCCGCCCCCGGGCCCGCACACCTCCCGCACACCTCCCGCACGGCGCCCTCGGCCCCCGCGCGCTCAGCCGTAGCCGAGCGCGTGCAGCCTCTCGTCATCGATGCCGAAGTGGTGGGCGATCTCGTGAACGACCGTGATCTCGGTCTCGGCCACGACGTCCTCGCGCGACTCGCACATCCGCAGCGTCGGCCCGCGGTAGATGGTGATCCGGTCCGGCAGCACCCCCGCGTACCACTCGCCGCGATCGGTCAGCGGCGTGCCCTCGTACAGCCCGAGCAGCTGCGGATCACCCGGGTCCGGTTCGTCCTCGACGAACACCGCGACGTTGTCCATCAGCCGCGTCAGCTCCGGCGGGATCCGGTCCAGCGCCTCGGCGACCAGTTCTTCGAACTCTTCGCGCGTCATCTCCAGCACCCCGCCATTGTCCCGTACGCCCGATCGGCGAGCCGCGGACCGCACCGCACACCGTGTGCCGCCCCGGCCCGACACGGGCGGCGGCCCAGGTCAGCCGCCGTCCGCAGGAGCAGAACCCGAGCGGCGCGCCCCTTCGCCTATTCGGTTTGGCTGACGTCGAAACGCCGTAGTACAGTCTCCGACGTGCCCAAGGGCGCCGGTCAGGGCCTGACCGTTCTGAGACCCCAGAGGTTGAAGGAAAAGTGGAACCTCTTGAGGGGAAGCGGAGTCATACGCTTCTGACGTCCTCCCTCCGGGGCGACAGACACAGAAGCAGCAACACAAGCAGTTCTGCCCTCATCGTCTAGTGGCCCAGGACGCCGCCCTTTCAAGGCGGTAGCACGGGTTCGAATCCCGTTGGGGGCACGCACAATCTTGTGCGACACTTAGTCGCACAACAGCTTGGTCCTGTGGAGCAGTTTGGAGTGCTCGCCACCCTGTCAAGGTGGAGGCCGCGGGTTCAAATCCCGTCAGGACCGCTGCAGCCCTTATGAGCTGCGTGGCTGGGTAGCTCAGTTGGTACGAGCGATCGCCTGAAAAGCGATAGGTCGCCGGTTCGATCCCGGCCCCAGCCACCACCCGAAGGCCCCGTCCGGTGGACGGGGCCTTCTCCGTGTCAGGCCTCTTCCCGGTCCGCCGAGTTCACGCCCCGGCCGCGCCACGCCCGTACCGCCAGCACCAGCAGCACCACCGCGACCACGGCCACCAGCGCCATGGCGTCCGGCACGTGCTCGCCGATGCGCTGGGCCCACTGTTCGACGGCGAACGAGTCGTCCACGTTCAGCAGCCCGGGCAGCGCGGTCGTCCCGTCGTACGCGAGGAACAACGCGCCGAGCCCGACGAAGAAGAGCCCCGACAGCAGCGTCGTGGTGTGCAGCTCGAAACGGCCGAGCCGGAAGGTGCGGCCGCGCAGCCAGGCCCGGCGGCCCAGGTCGAAGCGTTCCCAGAGCAGGGCGAGCAGAAAGAGCGGGACGGCCATGCCCAGGGCATAGACGGCGAGCAGCAGTCCGCCGTAGACCGGGCTGCCGCTGACCGCCGCCACGGTGAGGACACTGCCGAGGATCGGTCCCGCGCAGAAACCGGCCAGTCCGTATACGGCCCCCAGCGCGTAGACGGACACGGCGGTGGTCGGGCGGATCCGGCCGCTGAGCGCGGCGATCCGGCGCGAGGCGAAGCCCAGACCCACGATCTGCGCGATGCCGAGCACGATGATCAGCCACCCGGCGCCGAGGACGAGCGCGTCTCGGTGGCTGTAGAAGAGCCGTCCGGCGTACGAGCCCGCGGCGCCGAGCGGGACCAGCGTGGTGGCCAGGCCGGCGTAGAAGATGCCGGTGCGCGCCAGGAGCCGTGAGGTGGAGTCGATGGAGTACGCGAAGAAGGCGGGCAGCAGCAGGGCGCTGCACGGGCTGACCAGAGCGAGCAGTCCGCCGAGGAAGGCCGCGAAGTAGCCGATGTCAGCCGTCATTTCGCGCCGTCCTCGGTGCCGCGGGTCTGGCCACCGCTCTTGGCGTTTTCGGTGTCGCGGGCTTTCTCGGCGGCCGCCTCGATGGCCCGGGTGAAGGTCTCCATCGGCTGGGCTCCGGCGATCGGGCGGCCGTTGATCAGGAACGACGGGGTGGAGGTCGCCCCGATCCCGTATCCCTGCTCCTGGTCCTTGCCCACCGCGGCGGAGGCGGCGGAGCTGTCCGCGTCGCGCGCGAACCGGTCGAGGTCCGGCACGCCCGCCTGCTGGGCCAGCGCCTTCAGCCGGTCCTTGCCGAATCCCTTCTCCTTGACCCCCTCGGCGTACGCGGCACGGTGGAACTGCCAGAAGCGGCCCTGCTGTCCGGCGGCCCAGGCGGCCCGGGCTGCGGCCTCGGACTCGGCGCCGAAGATCGGGAAGTTGCGCCACTCGATGCGCAGGGTGCCGTTGCGGACGTACTTCTTCACCAGGGCGGGTTCGGTGTCGCGGGCGAACTTGCCGCAGTAGCCGCACTTGAAGTCGGCGTACTCGATGAGGACGACGGGTGCGTCCACCCGACCCTGCGCGAGCTTGTCACCGGCGTCACGCCGGGCGAGCCCGGCCAGCTCCGGATAGACGCCGGCGTCCGGGTCGGTGGTGGCATCGGCGACCGACGAGGAGGAGGGGGAGGACGAACCGGAGTGGTCGGGGGCGGTGGCCCAGTAGGACACGAGGCCGAGCAGCGAAGCGGCGAGGACGACTCCGGCGCCGTAGATCAGCGGCTTCTTGGACGACGCCGTACGTGACGCCGCCGTACGGGAGGACGAGGATGCGGGCGTGGGCTTGGGCATGCGGGACTCCGTGCTGGCGATACGGGAGGGATGAGGAACGGCCGGGCGGGAGGGGCCGTCTACACCCTCAGTACGGAGAGCTCGACCGGCGTTGGCGCGGCGGACACGGGGCCGCGCGGCCCTATCCGTACCGGTGGGTGGGCCGGTCCCTGTCCGGTGGCGGCGGGCAGACCCCACGCTGCGAGGCCGGGCGCCTGGTCGTGCGCCGCACGGGCCCGGCCCGGCAGAGCCGGCTCGCCGTCCTCGTGCTTCCGGCTCTTGCCGCAGCCCGGAGTCCCGTGCCTGTCCGTGGCCGATGCGACGGCCGCCCCGGGACCGTCCGAAACGTCGCCCTTGACGGGGCCGTCCGAAGCCACCGGCCTTCCGCCGCCGCCCTCGACACCCACGACGGCCGTGGCCGGTCCGCAGAACAGCCCCAGTACGACCGCGAGCACCGCCACCAGGCAGCACCACTGCGTACGGGACACGGACACGGCGACCGGCCTTTCCGGACAGAGGCAACGGTTGATCAGCTGCCCGAAATGGTACGTGCTGTGATCCCGCGCCTCCGCGCAGTGCCGGTCCGGTGACCAGGAACGCACAAAATGCGTTCGCCGTTCATCGGGCCCGGGTGCGATCCTGGGACCCGTATGTCTACTTCCTTCGCTGATCTCCAGTCACAGCTCGGGCAGCTCTCGCTCCGCGATGCGCACCGGCTCGGCCGCCGTCTCGAAGGGGCGCGCCGCATCCGTAAGCCCGAGGCCCGCCAGTCCGTGCTGGACGAGATCGCCACCGAGGCCGCAAAGGCAGCCGGGCGGATCGCGCTGCGCGCCGAGCGGGTGCCCGTCGTGTCCTACCCGGAACAGCTCCCGGTCAGTCAGAAGAAGGACGAGATCCTGGAGGCGATACGCGACCACCAGGTCGTGATCGTCGCCGGGGAGACCGGCTCGGGCAAGACCACGCAGATCCCGAAGATCTGTATGGAGCTGGGGCGTGGGGTCCGGGGCATGATCGGGCACACCCAGCCGCGCCGGATCGCGGCCCGCACGGTCGCCGAGCGCATCGCCGACGAGCTGAAGACCCCGCTGGGCGAGGCGGTCGGCTGGAAGGTCCGCTTCACCGACCAGGTGAACCCCGACGCGACGTTCGTCAAACTGATGACGGACGGCATCCTGCTCGCCGAGATCCAGACGGACCGCGAGCTTCGCGCGTACGACACGATCATCATCGACGAGGCCCACGAGCGGTCGCTGAACATCGACTTCCTGCTCGGCTATCTGGCCAGGCTGCTGCCCGAGCGCCCCGATCTGAAGGTCGTCATCACGTCGGCGACGATCGACCCCGAGCGGTTCGCGCGCCACTTCGGCGAGGCGCCGATCGTCGAGGTCAGCGGACGTACGTACCCCGTGGAGGTCCGTTATCGCCCCCTGCTCGAAGAGGAGGGCGACGACTCCGACCGCGACCAGATCACCGCGATCTGCGACGCCGTCGACGAGCTGCAGTCGGCGGGTCCGGGCGATGTCCTGGTCTTCCTCTCCGGCGAGCGCGAGATCCGCGACACCGCGGACGCGCTGAACAAGAAGAACCTCCGCCACACCGAGGTGCTCCCCCTCTACGCCCGGCTCTCGCACGCCGAGCAGCACCGGGTCTTCCAACGCCACACCGGGCGCCGGATCGTGCTGGCGACCAACGTCGCCGAGACATCGCTGACCGTTCCCGGCATCAAGTACGTGATCGACCCGGGCAATGCCCGGATCTCCCGCTACAGCCACCGCACCAAGGTCCAGCGGCTGCCGATCGAGCGGATCTCGCAGGCCAGCGCCAACCAGCGCAAGGGCCGCTGCGGCCGTACGTCGGACGGCATCTGCATCCGGCTGTACTCCGAGGACGACTTCCTGACCCGTCCGGAGTTCACCGATCCCGAGATCCTTCGTACGAACCTCGCCTCCGTCATCCTCCAGATGACCGCGGCCGGCCTCGGCGAAATCGAGAAGTTCCCCTTCATCGATCCACCGGACCACCGCAACATCCGCGACGGCATCCAGCTCCTCCAGGAGCTCGGCGCGCTGGATCCGGAGGAGAAGGATCCGAAGAAGCGGCTCACCCAGCTCGGCCGGAAGCTCTCGCAGCTGCCCGTAGACCCGCGTCTGGCCCGCATGGTCATCGAGGCCGAGCGCAACGGCTGTGCCCGTGAGGTCATGGTGATCGCGGCGGCGCTCTCCATCCAGGACCCGCGCGAGCGGCCCTCGGAGAAGCAGACGCAGGCCGATCAGCAGCACGCCCGCTTCAAGGACGAGACCTCCGACTTCCTGGCGTTCCTGAATCTGTGGCGGTACATCCGCGAGCAGCAGAAGGAGCGCGGCTCGTCCAGCTTCCGCCGGATGTGCAAACAGGAGTATCTGAACTTCCTGCGCATCCGCGAATGGCAGGACATCTACGCACAGCTGCGTACCGTCGCCAAGCAGATGGGCATCCACCTCAACGAGGAGGACGCGCCGGAGCAGTCGGTGCACACCTCGCTGCTGGCCGGGCTGCTCTCGCACATCGGGCTGAAGGACACCGAGAAGAACGAGTACCTCGGTGCCCGCAGCGCCAAGTTCGCGATCTTCCCCGGATCGGCGCTCTTCAAGAAGCAGCCGCGGTTCGTGATGTCGGCCGAGCTGGTCGAGACGTCCCGGCTGTGGGCGCGGGTCAACGCCAGGGTCGAGCCGGAGTGGATCGAGCCGCTGGCCCAGCATCTGCTGAAGCGCACCTACAGCGAGCCGCACTGGGAGAAGGACCAGGCGGCGGTGATGGCGTACGAGCGGGTGACGCTGTACGGGGTGCCGATCGTCGCCCAGCGCAAGATCAATTTCGGCCGTATCGACGCCGAGACGTCCCGCGATCTGTTCATCCGCAACGCTCTCGTCGAGGGCGACTGGCGGACGCACCACCAGTTCTTCCACGACAACCGCAAACTCCTCGGCGAGGTCGAGGAACTGGAGCACCGCGCCCGGCGCCGCGACATCCTCGTGGACGACGAGACGCTCTTCGACTTCTACGACCAGCGCATCCCCGAGCACGTGGTCTCCGGGGCGCACTTCGATTCCTGGTGGAAGCACAAGCGCCACGACGAGCCGGACGCGCTGGACTTCGAGCGCTCGATGCTCATCAACGAGAAGGCCGGGGCCGTCACCAAGGACGACTACCCGGACTCCTGGCGGCAGGGGAAGCTCAAGTTCCGTGTCACGTACCAGTTCGAGCCCGGCGCGGACGCCGACGGTGTGACCGTCCACGTCCCGCTCCAGGTGCTCAACCAGGTCACCGCCGAGGGCTTCGACTGGCAGATCCCGGGCCTGCGCGAGGACGTGGTCACCGAGCTGATCCGCTCGCTGCCCAAGCCGATCCGCCGGCACTACGTCCCCGCGCCGAACTACGCGGACAAATTCCTCGACCGGGCCGTTCCACTGCAGGAGCCGCTGCCGGTCACGCTCGCCCGTGAGCTCCAGCGCATGGTCGGCGTCCCGGTCTCGGCCGACGACTTCGACCTGGCCCGCGTCCCGGACCACCTGAAGATCACGTTCCGGATCGTCGACGAGCGGCGCCGCAAGGTGGCCGAGGACAAGGACCTGGAAGCGCTGAAGCTCCAGCTGCGCCCCAAGGCCCGTCAGGCGCTCTCCAAGGCCGCCGCGGCCACCGCCGGGCCCAAGGGCGAGTCCATCGAGCGTTCGGGCCTCACGGACTGGACGATCGGCACGCTGAACCGCGTCTTCGAGACCCGCCGGGCCGGTCAGCCGGTCAAGGCGTACCCGGCGCTGGTGGACCAGGGCGGGACCGTCGCCGTACGGCTCTTCGACACCGAGGCCGAGCAGCAGCAGGCGATGTGGCTGGGCACCCGGAAGCTGATCATGCTGAACGTTCCGGTGAACCCGGCGAAGTTCGCCTCCGACAAGCTGACGAACCAGCAGAAGCTGGCCCTTTCCCGCAATCCGCACGGCTCCATCCAGGCGCTGTTCGAGGACTGCGCGACGGCGGCCGCCGACCGGCTGATCGGCGCGCACGGCGGGCCGGCCTGGGACGAGGAGTCGTTCCGGAAGCTGTACGACAAGGTGCGCGCCGACCTGGTCGCCCTGACCGAGCACACGGTCAAGCAGGTCCAGCAGGTGCTGGCCGCCTGGCAGTCCTGCGAGCGGCGCCTGAAGGCCACCAACAGCCTGGTCCTGGTCAATAACGTCACCGATGTACGGGACCAGCTCACGGCCCTCGTGCCACCGGGCTTCGTCACCGCGACCGGGCTGCGCAGGCTGCCCGACCTGATGCGCTATCTGGTCGCCGCGGACCGCCGGCTCCAGCAGATGCCGACGGCCGTCCAGCGCGACACCACGCGCATGGAGAAGGTCCACGAAATGCAGGACGAGTACGCCTGGCTGCTCGAACAGCTGCCGCAGGGCAGGCCCGTGCCGCAGGAGGTCCTGGACATCCGCTGGATGATCGAGGAGCTCCGGGTCAGCTATTTCGCGCATGCCCTGGGGACGGCCTACCCCGTCTCCGACAAGCGGATCGTGAAGGCGATCGACGCGGCGGCGCCGTGAGCGCACACCGTCCGGGTCCGTAACGGAGTCACCACCTTCGGTGAGGTCGACCGGACCCTCTGACCTGCTGTACAGTCTGTCTTCGCAGCCAGCCGCAAGGCAGCAGCGAAAACCTGGTCCTGTGGAGCAGTTTGGAGTGCTCGCCACCCTGTCAAGGTGGAGGCCGCGGGTTCAAATCCCGTCAGGACCGCAGTAACGAAAGCCCGGATCCTTCTGGATCCGGGCTTTCGCGCGCCTTGACTCCGGCAACTGCCGGCGAGTACTTCAGACAGCGGGGCTGCCCCTGTTCCTCCGCGCTCCTCTGCGCGGGGCGGCGGCCCACCGGGAGGTGGGGCGCATGCCGGCGTCCACAGGGCACGAGATCCGCGCGCTCCTGCGCGCCCGTCCGGCCGCCGCTCCCGGCCTCCGTCACCTCGCTCGCCGGCGTCCGGTCCACCAACGGCTCCTGCGGCTCGCCATGGGGCCCGTGGCGGCCTCCCGGGCCCGCCCCCCGTCCAAGCCGCCGGTCCGGCGTGTACGGCGCCAGGAGGGGGCCTCAGGGATCCGGGACGAAAGCCCCTCGACGGGGCGACCAAGGGTGAGGCAACCCGCTTCCCGAGGGTGGCAGCCTCGCGCCTCGGCACGACTCGTAACAGTGTGACGGGAGTCACCAAATGAGTTTTGAGAAGGGAGGACTTTACGCCCTTCCTACAACTGGCGAATTTAATATGTGCAATTGCACCCCTAGTGCGGAAGCGCCGTGGGACCTTCCGGACCGTCACGACCCGTCTTCCCCGGGGCGGCCGGGAACACTCCCGCACAGACCCGCGCAAGCTCGCACGGCACCCCGGCCGGCTCCCCGCCGGAGCCAACCGGACGCCCGGTTTCCAACGACGCGGGAGCCACCCGGAACCGCCCCGGAGGGCACGGCCGGCGAGGCCCTCGGGACCGTCGGCGGGCCCGGAGGCGACCACGAGGATCCCGGGACCGCGAGCGCACAAAAAAGATCGCGCTGGACCCGGCGGAGTCCAGCGCGATCGAATGACGTACCCATGGCACAGGTATGGCGCCCGTTGGGGCGGGCGCCCGTCATTTGGAGCTATGGGTGGGCATGTGCGGGTTGGGGGACCCGAACGCCCAGTTGTGACGCGGCGACAGGGGTGTGTCAGGCCTCGCTGCGCTGCTGCGGAATACCCGCAAGCAGTGCGCGGACCTCTGCCTCGCGGTACCGGCGATGTCCACCGAGCGTGCGGATGGACGTGAGCTTGCCTGCCTTGGCCCAGCGGGTAACCGTCTTCGGGTCCACGCGGAACATCGTGGCAACCTCAGCCGGGGTCAGCAGCGGCTCGGCATCAGGGGTGCGAGCGGTCATGAGCGGCCTCCTCGGGAGAACCGAACCATCTCGGTTCTTTCCTCTAAATTCTGCACCTTGACCCACGTTGCCCGAAATGGCAGACGCGGGCCGAGTCGGTTATAGGACGAACGGCTTGTCCTCGGCACTACAACTACACCATCCGTCCAGCCACGTCGGCCAAACCGATGGAATTGCCCTCCCAGGTGTTCATCAGCGACGGAAGCCGATGGACCATGCCATAGCGGACAGTCACACCACTGTGACGATCAGTCACAGAGCGATCAGGAGTCACCAGACCCCCCATTGCGTGCAATGCTGAGCGATCCGCCCCCAGTTGGACGGATGGAGCCCTCCCCGGACTCCTTGTCCTATTTTGGCACGAGGAGTAGGGAAGGGCGCAAGAGCCCCGTTAGTGCTATCCGTCACGCTTGAGACAAAGGCCCGGTTCAGGACGTAGGTCCTACGACCACCGAGGTAGGCTCCCACCCCTTCAGCCTCACGTGTCACACGGGGCACAGGTTCAGGCGCGGACGAAGCCCTGTCAGTTCGCGAATTGACGGTCTTTCACCGCACGCCAGCGCTCCGCCAGCCGTCCGTACGCCTCGCTCGCCCCCTCGGCGTCGCCGGCCCGCAGCGCCGCGATGCCCTCGGCCACATCGGCGGCCGACCGGTCCCCGGCGAGCTGCTCCGCCGGCAGCGCGTGCACCAGACCGCCGTAGTCCAGTTCGACCAGTGCGCGCGGATGGAACTCCTCCAGCCAGCGCCCCACGTCCACGAGCCCCTCGGTCAGCGGGCCGTCGTCCACGGTCTCGCGCAGCGTCTTCAGCGTCCTGGCCAGCCGGCGCCGGGCCTGGACCATCGGCGTCCGGTAACGCAGCACGGGCGGCTCACCGTCCTCGCCCGCCGCCGTGTACTCCCGTTCCTCGTCGGAGAAGAGCACGAACCAGCGCACCGGGACCTGCCACACGGAGGAGAGGATCCAGGGCCTGGCGTCCGGATTACGCTCCGCCCACCGCTCGTGGTCCGCGACCGCCTGCCCGCGCACCACCGGCGGCAGCACCGCGTCCAGCACCGGCCCCGGGAACATCTCCATCAGCTCGTCCAGCGCCAGCCAGCCGCGCAGCCGGGTCCGCCACGGACAGACGCACACCACACCGTCGACCTCGGCGACGAACGCGTCCCCGCTCTCGTGCACCGGCACTCCGACCGGCGGCGTGGCCACCAAGTCGGCCAGCGAGCGGCGCAGTTCGTCCTGGGCCGTGGGGATGTGCGAGCGTCCGGCATAGCGGGCCCAGTGGGCGCGTTCGGACTCCGGGAAGGCGGCCAGCGGCTCGTACACCCGGAGGTAGGACGCGTAAGGGACGAGCACCGAAGACACCACCGACATGCAGCAAATCGTGTCATGCCCGTACTCCGCCGGGGGGTGATCCTCGGCACTGGAACAGATCTACGTCCGCGTAGGACTTACGCTCGTGCCCAGTCGGACCGGCCGTGCCGGCCGGTCCGCGACCCTCCCCACCTTCAGGAGGGTCCTCCGCCGCTTCGTACTTGGGAGTCACCACAGTGACCGATGTGACCGACGGCGTCCTGCACACCCTGTTCCACTCGGATCAGGGGGGCCACGAGCAAGTCGTGCTCTGCCAGGACCGTGCCAGCGGACTCAAGGCCGTCATCGCCATCCACTCCACCGCTCTGGGCCCGGCCCTCGGCGGTACCCGCTTCTACCCGTACACCTCCGAGGAGGAGGCCGTCGCGGACGCGCTGAACCTGTCGCGCGGTATGTCGTACAAGAACGCCATGGCCGGTCTCGACCACGGCGGCGGCAAGGCCGTGATCATCGGCGACTCGGCGCAGATCGAGGGCGCCCGGCGGACGGAACTACTGCTGGCCTACGGCCGGTGCGTGGCCTCGCTCGGCGGCCGCTATGTCACGGCCTGCGACGTCGGCACCTATGTCGCCGACATGGACGTCGTCGCCCGCGAGTGCCGCTGGACCACCGGCCGCTCCCCCGAGAACGGCGGCGCCGGCGACTCCTCGGTCCTCACCGCGTTCGGTGTCTTCCAGGGCATGCGGGCCTCCGCGCAGCACCTCTGGGGCGACCCGACGCTGCGTGGCCGAAAAGTGGGGGTCGCCGGAGTCGGCAAGGTCGGTCACCACCTGGTCGAGCATCTGCTCTCGGACGGTGCCGAGGTCGTGATCACCGATGTGCGGGACGAGTCCGTGCGCCGCGTCACCGGACTGCACCCCGAGGTCACCGTCGCCGCGGACACCGACGCGCTGATCCGTACCGAGGGCCTCGACATCTACGCCCCGTGCGCGCTCGGCGGCGCCCTGAACGACGACTCCGTGCCGGTACTCACCGCCAAGGTGGTGTGCGGCGCGGCCAACAACCAGCTCGCGCACCCCGGCGTCGAGAAGGACCTCGCCGACCGGTCGATCCTGTACGCACCCGACTACGTGGTGAACGCGGGCGGTGTCATCCAGGTCGCCGACGAGCTGCAGGGCTTCGACTTCGACCGGTGCAAGGCCAAGGCGTCGAAGATCTTCGACACCACGCTGGCCATATTCGCACGTGCGAAGGAAGACGGCATTCCGCCGGCTGCCGCAGCCGACCGGATCGCCGAGCAGCGCATGGCCGAGGCGCGCCGCACCGCGTTGTAACCGACGGTCGCGGGGCCTCACCGGGCGTCCTCACCGGGCGTCCTCGCCGGTCGGTGGCCCGGCCGCCCGCCGACCGGCGAGACAAGACTCACGTCGGTCGGCGGGTCGCATGCCGAGAAGAGGTTAAAATCGCAGTTGACCAGCGAGGACGGGGCTTCTCGCCGGTCCTCTTCCGGGGTGCGTGATGCGGGCGGCGTACCGTATGGCCGCGGAAGCAGGTACCGTTAAAGCCCTACGGGCACGGTCTCTCTACCGAGAGTCCGTCCTGAAACATGAACGCGTGTCAAGACTCTGGGGCCGTCGAGCCCCGTCACCGAGGGGGTCGAGCCATGGGGCGCGGCCGGGCAAAGGCCAAGCAGACCAAGGTCGCCCGCCAGCTGAAGTACAGCAGCGGCGGGACTGACCTGTCGCGTCTGGCCAATGAGCTGGGCGCATCGCCTTCGAGTCAGCCACCGAACGCAGAGCCGTTCGAGGACGACGACGAGGAAGATGACCCGTACGCACAGTACGCGGATCTTTACAACGACGACGAGGACGAGGACGAGGACGAGAAGTCCGGTCCGTCGTCCAAGCGCCGCGGCGCTTGACCTCGCGCTGACACATCAACCCGGTCCGGGCCTGTCCCGGACCGGGTTCTGTGCTACCCCGATCCGATTCTTCCGTACTGGTGCGATCCGGCAGGTCCGTCCCGCTCCGGCCACGGGCCGGAGCGGGGTCCCGTCGCATGCCGAGCGAAAGGACCCGGGCCGTTCGGCGATTGAGGACATCAGGACATCGCTCGGGTACATCGCTCGGGTACAGAGAGTACGGACGGCCACCGGGCGTCCCCGGTGGCCCCGTGCCTATCGCGCGTACCCGCCCACCAGCTCCGCGCCCGAGGTGTGCGCACCGCGCTCCGTGATCTCGCCCGCGACCCAGGAGTCGACCCCGCGGTCGGCCAGCGTCGTCAAGGCCACGTCCACGGACTCGGCCGGAACGATCGCGATCATGCCGACACCCATGTTGAGCGTCTTCTCCAGCTCCAGCTGCTCGACCTGACCGGCCTTGCCCACCAGGTCGAAGACCGCGCCGGGCGTCCAGGTGGAACGGTCGACCCGGGCGTGCAGCCCGTCCGGGATGACCCGGGCCAGATTGTTGGCCAGGCCGCCGCCGGTGACATGGCTGAAGCCGTGCACCTCGGTCGTACGGGTCAGGGCCAGGCAGTCCAGCGAGTAGATCTTGGTGGGCTCCAGGAGCTCCTCGCCGAGCGTCCGGCCGAACTCCGCGACCTCGCGGTCCAACGCCCAGCCGGCCCGGTCGAAGACCACGTGTCGGACGAGCGAGTACCCGTTGGAGTGAAGACCGGACGACGCCATGGCGATCACCGCGTCACCCGTACGGATACGTTCCGGGCCGAGCAGGTGGTCGGCCTCGACCACGCCCGTACCGGCGCCCGCGACATCGAAGTCGTCCGGGCCGAGGAGGCCCGGGTGCTCGGCGGTCTCGCCGCCGACCAGGGCGCAGCCCGCGAGGACACAGCCTTCGGCGATGCCCTTCACGATGGCCGCGACACGCTCGGGGTGCACCTTGCCGACGCAGATGTAGTCGGTCATGAAGAGCGGCTCGGCCCCGCAGACGACCAGGTCGTCGACGACCATGCCGACGAGGTCGTGGCCGATCGTGTCGTACACGCCCATCTGCCTGGCGAGGTCGACCTTCGTGCCGACGCCGTCGGTGGCGGAGGCGAGCAGCGGACGCTCGTAACGCTTGAGTGCCGACGCGTCGAAGAGTCCGGCGAAACCGCCCAGGCCACCGAGGACCTCGGGGCGGCGCGTCTTCTTCACCCACTCCTTCATCAGCTCGACAGCACGGTCGCCGGCCTCGATGTCGACGCCCGCTGCCGCGTAGGAAGCACCTGTTGTCTCAGACATTGCCTGGGATCTTTCGTGTGGAAATACGGGGCTGGTGGCCAGGGGTGTACGGCTGGACCGTCACGGACGACGCAGTGCGTCGGTCGCCGCGGTTGCCGCGGGGCCTGCCGCCAGCTCGGTCTCCAGCAGCTGCTTGCCGAGCAGCTCCGGGTCCGGCAGCTCCATCGGATACTCACCGTCGAAGCAGGCGCGGCAGAGGTTTGGCTTGGCGATCGTCGTCGCCTCGATCATCGCGTCGAGCGAGATGTACGCGAGCGAGTCGGCACCCATCGACGTGCAGATCTCGTCGACCGTCATGCCGTTGGCGATCAGCTCGGCGCGGGTCGCGAAGTCGATGCCGAAGAAGCAGGGCCACTTCACCGGCGGCGACGAGATCCGGATGTGGATCTCGGCGGCCCCGGCCTCGCGGAGCATCCGGACCAGTGCGCGCTGGGTGTTGCCGCGGACGATCGAGTCGTCGACGACCACCAGGCGCTTGCCCTTGATGACTTCCTTGAGCGGGTTCAGCTTGAGGCGGATGCCCAGCTGGCGGATGGTCTGGGACGGCTGGATGAAGGTCCGGCCGACGTAGGCGTTCTTCACCAGTCCGGAGCCGAACGGGATGCCGCTGGCCTCCGCGTAACCGATGGCGGCGGGGGTGCCGGATTCCGGTGTCGCTATGACCAGATCGGCCTCGACGGGGGCCTCGGCAGCCAGCTTGCGGCCCATCTCCACCCGGGAGAGGTAGACATTGCGCCCGGCGATGTCGGTGTCGGGGCGGGCCAGATAGACGTACTCGAAGACACACCCCTTGGGCTTCGCTTCCGCGAAGCGCGAGGTGCGCAGGCCGTTCTCGTCGATGGCGACGAGTTCACCCGGCTCGATCTCGCGGACGAAGCTCGCACCGCAGATGTCGAGGGCGGCGGACTCGGAGGCCACCACCCAGCCACGCTCCAACCGGCCCAGGACCAGCGGGCGGATGCCCTGCGGGTCACGGGCGGCGTACAGGGTGTGCTCGTCCATGAAGACCAGCGAGAAGGCGCCCTTCACATCGGGAAGCACCTTGGCGGCGGCTTCCTCGATGGTGAGCGGCTTGCCGTCGTCATCGGTCTGGCCGGCAAGCAGCGCGGTCACCAGATCGGTGTCGTTCGTCGCGGCGACCTGGGTGGCGCGGCCGTCCTGGCGGGGAAGGTCGGCGACCATCTCGGCGAGCTGGGCCGTATTGACCAGGTTGCCGTTGTGACCCAGGGCGATCGAGCCGTGCGCGGTCGCACGGAACGTCGGCTGCGCGTTCTCCCACACCGAGGCACCGGTGGTGGAGTAGCGGGCATGACCGACCGCGATATGGCCCTGGAGAGATCCCAGAGACGTTTCGTCGAAGACCTGCGAGACCAGTCCCATGTCCTTGAAGACCAGGATCTGGGACCCGTTGCTCACTGCGATGCCCGCGGACTCCTGTCCACGGTGCTGCAGGGCATACAGTCCGAAATAGGTGAGCTTGGCGACCTCTTCACCCGGAGCCCAGACACCGAAGACGCCGCAAGCGTCCTGGGGGCCTTTCTCTCCGGGGAGCAGGTCGTGGTTGAGTCGTCCATCACCACGGGGCACGCCACCGAGTGTAGGCGAGATCGACCACTGGTCCGAATTCGGGATACAGGGTCCGAGCACCGGGGAAGCGCTCCCAGAGATCGTTCGGGGGCCGTTCCGGACAGTCACTCGGAGTGATCACTTCCGGGGTGCGGCGAGGTACTGGACGGGGTGCGGCACGGCCACAGGGCGGTCGGCGCCCGGACCAGCGGCCGCATACCGATGAGTTCCGGCCACTCGGGGCGCGGCGGTCGCGGGGGCCCGGTGGTGGCGCTCGGTGAACCGATCGGCGCCCCGACGCGGAGTCCGGCCGAACGTCCGTTTCGTGGTGAGCCTCACACCGGGAAGCCCGGTATGCGGCTTCTCCGGGCGGCCCGCGATGCGGCGCCGGGGCTCGGAAGGCGATCCCCCATCGACCCGTCGGCGTGACCACCCGCCGGCCTTCCGGCCGGGCAGCGGATCCGCGGCGGTCGCCCGGGCACCCCATCCACAGCCGCGTCCGACGGCTGACGGGTCTGCCTGCCTTCGCCGCCGCGCGCGGCCGAGTGACTGCGGGGCGAGCAGCCGCAGGAGCGACCTGTCCCGGCGGGTGCGCGGGGAGCGGGCGCTGCGTCGGGGTGACCGGAGGTACTGCCGGGGCAGGGCGGGAGGGATCAGCTTTTCCGGCTCGCCCACGACTGTTCCGGCTCGCCCACGACTGTTCCGGCTCGCCCACGACCAGGGCGAACAGGGCGACCGGGCAGCCGCCGAGTCGGAGCTTCCGGTCGAGCTGCGGGCATCCTGGGGGGCGGACCGACGCCGGACTGCTGCCGTACCGCCCGGTTCCTGAGTCGCTTCCCGGGTGCGCACGTCGCCTCCCTGGGACGGTCCGGACGGTCGGTCCGGTTCCCCCTCAGCCCATGAGGGGCAGCAGGGCGGCGAGATCGGCCCGCTCTCCGCTGGCGTCGACCTTCGCGGCGTCGAGCGCCTGCGCCCACCCGGTACGCCCGGTGGCGAGCCGGATCCAGGTGAGCGGATCGGTCTCGACGACATTGGGCGGCGTACCGCGGGTGTGTTTGGGGCCCTGCACGCACTGGACGACGGCGAACGGCGGGACGCGCACCTCGACCGAGCCGCCCGGCGCCTTCTCCGCGAGGGTGTCGGCGAGAAGCCGGGTGCAGGCGGCGAGTGCCTGCCGGTCGTACGGGATGTCGAGGCCGGCCGCCTCGTTCAGATCGTCGGTGTGCACGACGAGTTCGACGGTACGGGTGACGAGGAAGTCGGACAGGCGCATCACCCCCACCCGCGTCGGCAGCAGCCGTTCGGCTCCGGCGCCGGGCACCAGTTCGTCGAACCGCCCGGCCACCTCTCCGTACAGCGCGTCCAGATCGGGGCGTTCCACGGCGAGCGCCTTGGTGTCGTCCGCGATGCGCGCCGCCCGGTTCGCGGTCGAGAACGGCCACTCCAGAAGCGTCAGATCCGGCTTCGGCGAGACGGGTTCCGGCAGCTCCAGGTTCCGGGTGACGGTCGAGAGCGCCATGGTCAGATGTACGGCCAGTTCGCGCACCGTCCAGTCTCCGAGCCGGGTCGGCAGCGCGAGCTGTCCGGGTGTCAGGGCGCTGACGGCTTCCCGCACATGGGCGAACTGCGCAAGGACCGCGCTGCGGGTCCTGACCGGGTCGTAGCGGCGGGCGCGTTTCTGGGACGGCGGCATGCCCGGGAGCCTACGGCCTGTCCGGGAGCCCGAGGCCCGTCCGGGATGCTGCGGCCTGTCCGTGGGGCCGGCCTGTCCGGGAGCCCGAAGCCAATCGGGGCTGCGGCCTGTCCGTGGGAGCGGCCTGTCCGGGGGCCCGAAGCCCGTCGAGGCCGGGGCCTGTCCGGGGGCGGCCTGTCCGGGAGCCGAAGCCCATCGGGGCCGGGGCCTGTCCGGGGGAGCGGCCTGTCCGGGGGGCGGCCTGTCCGGGGGCCCGAAGCCCGTCGGGGAGCCCGAGGCCCGTCCGGAAGCCAGAAAGCCCGTCGGGAATGCTGCGGCCCGTCCGGCGGATCAAGGGCCATCCGGCGGATCAGAGCCGGACAGGCGCCGGGCCCGGCCCGCCCGGCTGCCTCAGGATCGGGTCGCGAAGTCGCCCAGCCCGGTGGCGAGCAGGGCGAAGCCCCGCTCGGCGAGTGCGACGGCATCCGGCGCGATCGCGTCCGCCGGCTCCCCCGCCAGCAGCCGCAGCTGGTTCGCGTGGATGAGGGCGTTGCGGGTACCGATCAGCTGAGCGGCGGCGATCCGGGCGATGAACGGCTCCTCCCCCTCCTCGACCAGGGCTTCGGCGAGCAGGTCGAAGGAGCGCACGGAGAAAGCGTGGGCCCGGGTCAGCAGCGCCGGGGTCTCCTGGATGAGCCGGCGCACCCCGAGCACCACCGGCGCGTCGCTCATTCCGACCGAGGGGTCGCGGCTCTCGACGGCGGCCAGGAACTGAGCGCGCACGGCGGCCAGGGCGGACTCGCCGGAGGCCCTGTCCCGTACCACCCGCGCGACATCGCCGACGTGCTCCTCCATGGGAGCGAGGACCAAGTCCTCCTTGCTGGCGAAGTAGTTGAAGACAGTCATCTTCGAGACTTCGGCCGCCTCGGCGATCTCGGCGACCGAGACCTTGTCGAAGCCTCGCTCGGCGAAGAGCTCGGTGGCCGCGGCCAGCAGACGGCGTCGCGTCTGGAGCTTCTTGCGCTCGCGCAGACTCATCCCCTCAATCATGGCATCACTGTACCAGGATGAATGTTGAGCTCAGATTAATTCTTGACTCAATAAATTTCCTCGACTCATGGCGGTGCCCGACCACAGCAGCGCCACACCGCTCAAGAGGAGAAGACCCGTCACGCCCACAGCCATGACCGACCGTCAGCGCGTCATGGGCCTTGGGCTCTGCATCGCCACGATCCTGCCGGCCGTGCTCTGCACGAACATCGTTTCGTCGGCGACGGTGCCGTTCTCGACGCCGTGCACGGCGCGACAAGATCCGCCGGCTGATCGCCGCCTACCAGCTCGCGGCGACCTCGGCGCTGCCGCTGGACGGAAAGCTCCACGACGTACTCGGCACCAAGAAGGTCCTCATCGGGGCCGTCGGCACCTTCCTGCCCGGTTCGGCACTGTACGGACTGGTCCAGTCCATGGGCGAGTTGATCGCCGCCCGCGCACCGCAGGGCACCGGCGGCGGACTGATGAGCGTCACCATGGTCGCGCTGTACGAGCTCAAGGGCCCGGACGAGGACGGCGGCAAGGGCGGCAGTATCGGCGGGATCATCGCAGGAGCCGGGATGGCGCTCGGGCCATGGCTCGGCGGGCTGCTCGCGCATGCGGCTCCCCATGTGGACGGCCCCGCCC
>NZ_JBHVFF010000141.1:0-20968 GCF_042801895.1 Streptomyces sp. NPDC057543
ACCCCGCCCCGCGGCGCGGGGCCACACACCTTCCGAGGCGTGACTCAGGGGGCCGCCATCCAGGCGGCCCCGGGTCTGCACGGAATTCCCACCAAGATCTGACGCCCCTGTTGTCCGGTGCCCGCACCGAGAGGGGCGCCACTGACGAGGAGAGAACGGCGCGATGCCGAAGAACAAGACGCACAGCGGTGCCAGCAAGCGCTTCAAGATCACCGGCTCCGGCAAGGTGCTCCGTGAGCGCGCCGGCAAGCGCCACCTTCTTGAGCACAAGTCGTCCAAGAAGACCCGCTCGCTGACCGGCACGGTCGAGCTGGCCCCGGCTGACGCCAAGAAGGTCAAGAAGCTTCTCGGCAAGTGAGTCCGCAGCCCTCGGTGAATCCGTGGGCGGCGACCTCGACTCAGACCGGGACCAATTCGTTTCCGGGCCGTGTGAGTCCAACCACGGCCCCGCTACAAGGAGTTAAAAAGTGGCACGCGTCAAGCGGGCAGTAAACGCTCACAAGAAGCGCCGGGCAATCCTCGAGCAGGCCAGCGGTTACCGGGGCCAGCGCTCCCGCCTGTACCGCAAGGCGAAGGAGCAGGTCACCCACTCCCTCGTCTACAACTACAACGACCGCAAGAAGCGCAAGGGCGACTTCCGTCAGCTGTGGATCCAGCGCATCAACGCCGCTGCCCGCCAGAACGGCATGACGTACAACCGCCTCATCCAGGGTCTGAAGGCCGCCAACATCGAGGTGGACCGCAAGATCCTGGCCGAGCTCGCGGTCAACGACGCCAACGCGTTCGCCGCCCTCGTCGAGGTCGCTCAGAAGGCTCTCCCGAGCGACGTCAACGCCCCGAAGGCCGCCTGACCCAGGTCGCACGTCCTGTTTTCTGAGCCGGACCCGCAGGCGCTCGTCGTCTGCGGGTCCGGTGCGTTGCACGACAATTTCCGTACGTCCGTCACCTCCGTACGCAGAGAGGCTCGCCGCCGACCATGGGCACCCCCGAACTGATCTCCCCGCGATCGCCACGCGTCACCGCCGCCCGGCGGCTGGCCAAGCGCAACTTCCGCGGCAAGGAGCGCAGGTTCATCGCCGAGGGGCCGCAGGCCGTGCGCGAGGCCGCCGAACACCGCGGCAGCGACGGCGAACCGACGCTGATCGAGCTGTTCGCCACCGTCGAGGCGGCCGAGCGGTACGCCGACATCGTCGACGCCGCTCACGCGGCGGGCGCGCGGGTGCACCTCGCGGACGGCGGTGTGCTCGCCGATGTGTCGCAGACCGTCACCCCGCAGGGCTTGATCGGCGTCTGCCGCTTCCTCGACTCGCCGTTCGACGCGATCCTCGCCGCGAAGCCGAAACTGGTCGCCGTGCTCGCCCACGTACGCGACCCGGGGAACGCCGGTACGGTGCTGCGCTGCGCCGACGCCGCGGGCGCCGACGCCGTCGTGCTCACCGACGCCTCGGTGGACCTCTACAACCCCAAGTCGGTCCGGGCCTCCGTCGGCTCGCTCTTCCATCTTCCGGTCGTCGTCGGTGTCCCGGTCGAGCAGGCCGTGCAGGGGCTCAGGGACGCGGGTGTACGGATTCTCGCCGCCGACGGCGCGGGCGAGGACGACCTCGACGACGAACTGGACGCCGGAACCATGGGCGGTCCGACCGCCTGGGTCTTCGGCAACGAGGCCTGGGGACTGCCCGAGGAGACCCGCGCGCTGGCCGACGCCGTCGTGCGGGTGCCGATCCACGGCAAGGCGGAGAGCCTCAATCTGGCCACTGCGGCGGCCGTCTGTCTGTACGCCTCCGCACGGGCCCAGCGCCCGCGCAGCTAGTGCCCCTCCCGGCAACGTTTGCCCCGTCGCGCCGCCCAGCACGCACTCCCCCAAGGCCTTGAGGGCCAGGGGGGACCTCCTTCCGGTTGGCCGAAAGCCCTGGTAGCTCCTTCCCCAAGCTCTCAACTCCGTTCGAGCAGGGGAGACCCCGTCCAAGGACTTCCGGCCGCCTCGCGATCGCACGCACCGGACGACGCTCCTTCCGGGCAGACATTGCCGGTCACGGCACCAGGAGGGTCAGGTCCTGTGGGACCGGGACGGACTCGCCAGGAGCTGCCCGGCCTTTACCGGGCCGGGCAGGTTCTGATCCGCGGCCGCGGTCCTGGCCCGCAGGGCCACCGCGACCAGTGCCGCGTCGTCGGGGCGGCGGACGTCGCGGCCGGTCAGCTCGTGGAAGCGGGCGAAGCGGTGCTGGACCGTGTTGCGGTGGCAGTACAGCGCGGCCGCGGTGTCCGCGATGGAGCCACTGCCCCGCAGATGCTCCGTGACGGTCTCCAGCAGACGAGCCGCCTCCGTGGCCGACACCGAGGGGCCGTCCAGACCGCCCAGCACATCGGTGGCCAGATCCGTACCGAAGTCCCCGGCCCGCCGCACCAGCACGTCCAGCCAGCTGTCCTCCAGCAGCCTCGGTGAACGGGCGTCCGGCGGCAGCACCTGCGCCGTCGCGATGGCGAGCACGGCGGCCCTGGGCACCGCCGCGAGCCCGTTCGCCTGCGGCGAGACACCGCACGGCGTGGAGGCGAGCCGGACCAGCACCGACTGCCACGTGGTGCGCCTGCCCAGCTCCACCACCAGCACCGCGTCCCCGCCGACCGCCTGGTACTGCACCGGAGCGCCCGCAGAGCGCAGCGCCGTCGCCGCCCGGTGCAGCCCCGAGCCCTCCGACGCCGGGGATGCCGCGCACAGATAGGTGCCCGCGGCGTCGAAGCCCAGGGCCAGCGCCGCGTTCCGTACCACCGTCGGATTGCGGCCCTCGCTCTCCAACAGCCGGGCGAACCACATCCGCCGCTCGTCCTCCTGGCGCCGGCCCATCTCCAGGACCGTGCGCTGATACGCCGTCATGATGCCCGTGACATGGGACTCGACGGCCTCCCACACGTGGTACGCGGACGTCACCAGATCCGCCATGTCGGCCTCGTCGGCCCGCTGGACCAGCGCCGCCCACACCACCCGGAAGTCCAGCCGGGCCGCTTCCAGCAGCGAGTCCAGTGGGACACCCTGCCGGGCCCGCTGCTCGCCCACGCGCTGCGACACCCCCGCGATGTGCGCGGGCACCGGGAGCTGCGCCACCGTACGCAGCAGCAGCTCGAACGCCTGCCAGGCGGAGCTGCGGAAGTCGGCGTCAGGCACCCGGTCCGCGTAGGCGCTGCGGACCGGGTTGATCATCTCCATCCACTGGCCGATCAGGCCGTCGATGTTGTCCAGACACTGGCCCGCGAGCTCCGCGATCCGACGGGACGGGGGAGGGAAGTCCGAAACCGGAGTGTGCATATGACCAATGTAAGGGGCTGTACGGGTGATGTTTCGACGTTGGATTTGTGCTCGTTGCCCTCGAAGCTGAGGCAATCCGGAAATCCCCTCCGGGTCCGCCGCATTCAGGGAGGTCCTGGCAGTGCATCTGACGCCGCGCGAGCAGGAGCGTCTCCAGTTGTTCACCGTCGCCGAACTGGCACGCCGCCGCAGGGCGCGCGGCCGGCGGCTGAACACCCCGGAGGCCATCGCCCTGATCTGCGACGAGATGCTGGAAGCCGCCTGGGACGGGCTCGGTCTCGACGAGGTGATCGAGGTGGGCCGCTCCGTGCTCACCGAGGCCGAGGTGATGGACGGCGTGGCCGACATCGTCACCACCGTGCAGGTCGAGGCGCTCTTCCCGAGCGGCACCGCCCTCGTCGCCGTCGACCGGCCGATCGGTCCGGGAACACCCGGCACCGCCCCCGGCGCCGTACGGACCGCCCCCGATCCGGTACGGATCAACGAGGGGCGCCCGCGCACCACCCTCACCCTCCGCAACGCCGGTGACCGCACGGTGTTCGTCTCCTCGCACTACCCGCTGCACGAGGTGAACGCGGCCCTGGAGCTGGACCGGGAAGCGGCGCGCGGGCTGCGGCTGGACATCGCGGCCGGCACCGCGCTGGCCTTCGAACCGGGGGAGTCCCGGGAGGTCTCGCTGATCCCCCTCTCCCGCCACCCGCAGCACGCCCAGTCCGAGGAGCCGCGCGCATGACCAGTATTGACCGCCGCACGTACAACGCGCTGTACGGGCCCACCGCCGGGGACCGCATCCGGCTCGGCGACACCTCCCTGTGGGTCGAGGTGGAGGCCGACGACGGCACCCCCGGCGACGAACTGCTCGGCGGCTGCGGCAAGACCGTGCGCGACGGGCTGCTCGCCTCGCCCCGCTCCGACCGGGACTCCGCGCTGGACATGGTGGTCGCCGGGGTCGTCCTCATGGACCCGGTCCTCGGCGTCCGCAAGACGGACATCGGGATCAAGGACGGCCGGATCGTCTCCGTCGGCGGCGTCGGCAACCCGGACGTGATGCCGGTCGAGTACGCCATCGACTCGCACACCTCCGTCGTCCCGGGCGAGGGGCTGATCGCCACCCCCGGCATCGTGGACAGCCATGTCCACCTCTCCTCGCCCGAGGTGGCGCCCGCCGCGCTCGCCGCCGGGGTCACCACGCTCGTGGGCATGGGGCTCGGCGGGGTCTGGGAGATCGGCTGCAATCCGGCCCACAACCTGCACACCCTGATGAGCTCCTGGCAGGGCACTCCGCTCAACATCGCGTTCCTGGCCCGCGGTTCGTCCAGCTCCCGCACCCTGCTCGACGAGTCCGTACTCGCCGGCGCCGGTGGCTTCAAGATCCATGAGGACTTCGGGGCCACCCCGCGCATCATCGACAACTGCCTCGACACGGCCGAGGCCGCCGATCTGCCGGTCGCGCTGCACACCGACTCCATGAACGAGTCCGGCTATCTGCGCGACACCATCGGCTCCACCCGGGGCCGGACCGTGCACGCGTACCACGTGGAGGGCGGCGGAGGCCACCCCGATCTGCTGGAGATCCTCTCCGAGCCGAACATCCTGCCGTCGTCGACCACGCCGACCATCCCGTACACCCCGAACACCGTCGGGGAACTCTTCCCGATGACGATGACCGTGCACCGGCAGAACCACCACTCCGCCAGCGACGTGGAGATCTCCAAGGGCCGCATCCGCGCCCATGCCATCGCCGCCGAGAACGCCCTGCACGACCTCGGCGCGATCTCCATCGTCAACTCCGACTCCATGGGCATGGGCCGCATCGCCGAGACCGTGCGCCGCACCTGGCAGCTCGCCCACCTCCAGGCCCTCGCGGCCGGGGAGGGCGGCGTCGAGCACCGTGCCAACGCGCGGGCCCTGCGCTACCTCGCCAAGATCACCCTCAACCCGGCGATCGCCCACGGCCTCGCGCACGAGGTCGGCACCGCCCAGGTGGGGCGCCTCGCCGACCTGGTGCTCTGGCACCCCGCCTATTTCGGCTCGAAGCCCGAACTGGTCATCAAGGCCGGGTTCGTGGCGTGGGGCAACACGGGGTCCGGTTCGGGATCGACCCGGCTGACCCAGCCCCGTACGTACAAGCCCTACTTCGGCGCCCTCGGACAGGCCCCCGCGCGGCTCTCCCGGATCTTCGTCGCCGAGGCCGCGCTGGCGGACCGGGCGGCCCGGGCGGCCCTGCCCAAGGGCCTGACGTACGCGCCGATCGTCGGCTCCCGCGGCCTCACCCGCGCCGACATGCTCCACAACACCGCGACCCCGCACGTCGTGGTGCCCCGCGAACCCGCCCCCGTCCTCGTGGACGGAGTCCCCACCGGCACCCCCGCCGCAGGCGCCGTACCGCTCGCCCAGCTGCACCACCTCGCGTGAGTGCGACGACCCGAACGCGACGACCCGAACGCGACGACCTGAGCCCGGAAGACCCTCGCCCTCGCCCGAAAGACCCTCGCCCGTGAAACTCGATCTGCTGGTCCGCAACGCGAACATCCTGACCCTCGACGACGACCGGCCCACCGCCCGTACCCTCGGCGTCCTGCACGGCCGCGTCGTCGGACTCGACGAGGAGGTCGAGCACCTGCCCGCCGCGCGGGTCCTCGACGCGGGCGGCGCCACGGTCGTGCCCGGCTTCAACGACGCCCACTGCCACACCGCGTGGTTCGGCCTCACCCTCACCCAGCTCGACGTCTCCGCCGCACGGACCGTCGACGAGGTGTACGACGCCGTGGCCGCGTACGCCGCCACACTGCCCGAGGGCGCCTGGGTGATGGGCGCCGGACTCGACCACAACCGGACCGGCGGACGCTACCCGCACCGCGACGCCCTCGACCGGGCGGCGGGCGGCCGGCGGGTGTGGCTGAAGCACACCTCCGGGCACGCCTGTGTCGTCAACACCCCGGTGCTGCGCCTCGCGGGCATCCTGGCCGACGGCTTCACCGACCCGGACGGCGGGGTCGTCTCCCGCGACGAGGACGGCCGGCCCGACGGACTCCTGGAGGAGACCGCCCAGCGCCTCGTGCAGCGGCACGTACTCCCGTACCCGGTGGAGACCGTCGCCGACGCCGTCGGCGCCGCCACCCGGCACTACCTCACCGAAGGCATCACCAGCTTCACGGAGGCCGGCATCGGCGGGGGCTGGATCGGCCACACCCCGGTCGAACTCGCCGCCTACCAGCTCGCCCGCGACACCGGCCGGCTCCACACCCGGGCCCAGCTCATGGCCGCCTCCGACGTCCTGCACCCGCTGGTCTCGCACGCCGACGACGGCATCGGCTTCGGGCTCGACCTCGGGATGCGCACCGGCTTCGGCGACGACCGGCTCTCCCTCGGTCCCGTCAAGATCTTCCTGGACGGCTCCCTGCTCGGCCGCACCGCCGCCGTCACCGAACCCTTCTGCGGCTGCCCGCACAACGAGGCGGAGGCGGCGAACCCCACCGGGTACCTCCAGAACGACGCCGACGCCATGACCGAAACCATCGTCGCCGCCCACCGCGCGGGCTGGACCGTTGCCGCCCACGCCATCGGCGACCGGGCCGTCGACCTCGCGCTCGACGCATTCGCCCGCGCCCGGCACGAACTCCCGCGCCCCGGCGTGCACCACCGCATCGAGCACGCCGGAGTGGTCCGCCCCGACCAGCTCGGCCGGTTCGCCGAACTGGGCGTGATCCCCGTACCGCAGCACAATTTCCTGCCACCGTTCGGCGACGCGATGGCAGAATCGCTCGGCGCCCGGCGCACCGCCTGGTCCTACCGGCTGCGCTCGCTGCTCGACCGCGGCCTGACCGTACCCGGCAGCTCCGACCGGCCCGTCGCCCCCGGCGCCCCGCTGCCGGCCATCCAGGCCATGGTCCAGCGGCGCACCGGCTCGGGTGCCGTGTACGGGCACGGCGAGCGCGTCCCGGTCCTCGACGCCCTGCGCGCCTGGACCCGGGGCTCCGCCCACGCCACCGGCTTCGGCGACCGCAAGGGACGGCTCGTCCCCGGACACCTCGCCGACCTCACGCTTCTCGACACCGATCCGCTCCGTACCGATCCCGACCGGATCGGATCGATCCAGGTCCTCGCGACCGTCGTCGACGGCGATCCCGTCCACGACCCGCACGGCCTCACCACATCCGCACAGCCGGTTCCCCCGTCCCCCCAAGGCCACCAGGCCCTCCGTCCCCAGGAGAACGTGTGAGCTCGCCCGACATCAAGGACATCCGGCGACTGCTGATCGCCGCCTTCACCGGCACCGCCCTGGAGTGGTACGACTACTTCCTCTACGGCACCGCCGCCGCCCTCGTCTTCAACCGGCTCTTCTTCCCCGAGCTGGACCCGGCCGTCGGCACCATCGCGTCCTTCGTCACCTTCGCCGTGGGCTTCGTCGCCCGCCCCATCGGCGCGGCCGTCTTCGGTCACATCGGCGACCGCTACGGCCGCAAGGTCGCGCTGATCATCACCGTCGTGATGATGGGCGTCACCACCGGCTGTATCGGTTTGCTGCCCAGCTATGCCACCATCGGCATCTGGGCGCCCGTCCTCCTCGCGCTGCTCCGCTTCCTGCAGGGCATCTCGGTCGGCGGTGAATGGAGCGGCGCCATGCTGCTCACGCTGGAGCACACCCCGAAGGAGAAGCACGGCAGCTACTCCTCGATCCCGCAGCTCGGCTCGCCCGTCGGCACCCTGATCTCGTCCGGCGCGTTCGCCCTCGTCGGGTTGCTGCCCGACGCGTCGTTCTACTCCTGGGGCTGGCGCCTGCCGTTCCTCGCCGCCTTCCCGCTGCTCGGCTTCGCGCTCTACATGCGGCTGCGGATCGAGGAGTCGCCGGTCTTCCACGCGATGCTCGCCGACGCCGAGAAGAACGGCCCGAAGCCCGCACCGCTGATCGAGGCGTTCCGCCGCACCTGGGGCCGCATGATCGTCGGCATCGGCGCGGCCCTGCTCGGCGTCGGCGGCTTCTTCCTGATGACCACGTTCATCATTTCGTACGGCACCGACGAACTCGGCATCGACAAGTCCGTGATGCTGAACGCCACCGTCATCGGCTCGGTCGTCGAGATCGTCGTGCTCGTCGTCGCGGGACGGATCGCCGACCGGATCGGCTCCTGGACCGTCTGCGCGATCGGTGGCCTCGTCACCATGGCCGTCGCCTTCCCGGCCTTCTGGCTCGTCGACACCGGCAGGCCCGCACTGGTCTACCTCGGGGTCGGGCTCGGGATCGGCGCACTCTCCATTCCGTACGCCCCCATCGGCGCGGTGGTCTCCGGCATGTTCCCCGAGGCGTTCCGTTACAGCGCCGTCGCGATGTCCTACAACCTCGCGGGCGTCGTGGCCGGATTCGTACCGCTGCTCGCCACCTCGCTGACCGGCGCGGCGAACGGCGCGTCGTGGGGCGCGGCCCTGCTCCTGATGGTCATCGCGGCCTGCACGGCCGCCGGATCGTTCGCCTCCGGATCGCTCGTGCGGCGTGAGCGGGCGGAGCGGTCGGCCGGGGACCGGGTCGAGGTCGCCGTCTGACCGACGCCATGCCCGTACCCCACCGACGGTGCACCGCGTGAGTGCGCTCCCCCGCAGGGTGTCGCTCCGTCACCGACGACTAGTAGGGTGACGAACTCGGGGGCCCACTGCACCGGTTCGAGAGGTGGGGTACGGGATATGGCTGTCGGCATGAGCAGGCCGCGCGGGACACACACGGCCGCCGTGCGCGCCTGTGACGGCCCCGGCCCGGCGGACGAACCGGCCGACGGCCAGGACTCCGACGATCAGCATCCGTACGGCCGGGACACCCACCACCGCGACACCCACGACCGGGATGCCGGAGTCGTCGACGCGACCGTCGATCCCGACGACCTCCCCGACGGCCTGGTCATCGCCGACGAGACCGGCCGGGTCATCTGCTTCAATTCCGCCGCCTCCCGGATCACCGCCGTGCCCCGGGCCGCCGCTCTCGGCCGCCCCCTGGAGCAGGCCCTGCCGCTGGAGGACCTCAAGGGCCGCCGCTGGTGGGCGCTGACCGATCCGTACGGTGGCCTCGCCATCCGGGTCGGCCAGCCCGAGCGCAATCTGCTGCTGCCCGGCGGTCGCGAGGTCCTGGTCTCCGCACGGTACGTACGCGAGCACCCGACCGGTCCCGTACGCCGGGTGGTGATCTCGCTGCGCGGCACCGAGGCCAGGCGACGCACCGAACGCAGCCACGCCGAGCTGATCGCCACGGTCGCCCACGAGCTGCGCTCCCCGCTGACCTCCGTCAAGGGCTTCACCGCGACCCTCCTCGCCAAGTGGACACGGTTCACCGACGATCAGAAGCGCCTGATGCTGGAGACCGTCGACGCCGACGCGGGCCGCGTCACCCGGCTCATCGCCGAACTGCTCGACATCTCCCGGATCGACTCCGGGAGGCTGGAGCTGCGCCGGCAGCCCGTGGACCTCTCCGCCGCCGTCGAACGCCACATCCAGGCCTTCACGGCGAACGGCCAGACCCCCGACCGCTTCCTCGTCCGCACCTGCCAGCCGACGCCCGCGGTCTGGGCCGACCCGGACAAGGTCGACCAGGTGCTCGGCAACCTGCTGGAAAACGCGGTGCGCCACGGCGAGGGAACCGTCACCATTGAAGTCGCAGCCGCATCCGTACCGGCGAAGAGCGACGAGAAGGGAACGGCCGTCACCGTGAGCGACGAAGGCCCCGGCATCCCCGAGGAGTCGATGGGCCGTGTCTTCACCCGCTTCTGGCGGGGGAGCAAGCGCGGCGGCACCGGCCTGGGCCTCTACATCGTCAAGGGCATCGTCGAGGCGCACGGCGGTACGATCACCGTCGGCCGCGGCCCCGGAGGCGGCGCGGAATTCCGATTTATTCTGCCCGTGAGCGCGCCGGCCTACCTGGTCTGAGCAGCCCACGGGCCTCCTACACATCCGGTGACCCTTAGACTCGACCTTTGGCACCTTTGCGTCCTCGAGTCGTCGAGCGGGGCCGCGGGGTCCGGGGTGTCCCCGGTTCAGAGCAGTACCAGCCAATCGGAAGCACGGGAAGAGATGTCGGCACCGAACAAGTCGTACGACCCAGTCGAGGTCGAGGCACTGAAACCGGAAGAGATCGAGCGCATGCGGGACGAGGCGTTCGCCGCCTTCGCCGCCGCCGGTGACCTCGACGCGCTCGCCCAGGCGAAGACCGCGCACACCGGTGGTACCTCGCCCCTGTCGCTCGCCAACCGGGAGATCGGCGCACTGCCCCCGCAGGCCAAGGCCGAGGCGGGCAAGCGCGTGGGCCAGGCCCGCGGCGCCGTGAGCAAGGCCCTCGCCGCCCGTCAGGCGGAGCTGGAGGCCGAGCGGGACGCCCGCGTCCTGGTCGAGGAGGCGGTGGACGTCACACTGCCCTACGACCGGGTCCCGGCCGGTGCCCGCCACCCGCTGACGACCATCATGGAGCGCGTCGCGGACGTCTTCGTTGCCATGGGCTACGAGGTCGCCGAGGGCCCCGAGGTCGAGGCCGAGTGGTTCAACTTCGACGCCCTGAACTTCGTGCCCGACCACCCGGCCCGGCAGATGCAGGACACCTTCTTCGTCCGGGGCGCCGACGGTGCCGACACCGACGAGTCCGGTGTCGTGCTGCGTACGCACACCTCGCCGGTCCAGGCCCGCACCCTGCTCGACCGCGAGCCCCCCGTCTACGTCGTCTGCCCCGGCCGCGTCTACCGCACCGACGAGCTCGACGCGACGCACACCCCGGTCTTCCACCAGATCGAGCTGCTCGCCGTCGACGAGGGCCTCACCATGGCCGATCTCAAGGGCACCCTCGACCACATGGTCCAGGCGCTCTTCGGCCCGGACATGAAGACCCGGCTGAGGCCGAACTTTTTCCCGTTCACCGAGCCGTCCGCCGAGATGGACATGGTCTGCTACGTCTGCCGCGGCGCGTCCGTCGGCAACCCGGACCGCCCCTGCCGCACCTGCGGCAGCGAGGGCTGGATCGAGCTCGGCGGCTGCGGCATGGTCAACCCCAAGGTGCTCATCGCCTGCGGTGTCGACCCCCAGAAGTACAGCGGATTCGCCTTCGGGTTCGGCATCGAACGGATGCTGATGTTCCGCCACAACGTCGAAGACATGCGAGACATGGTCGAGGGTGACGTCCGGTTCACCCGGCCGTTCGGGATGGAGATCTGATGCGCGTCCCGCTTTCCTGGCTGCGGGAGTACGTCGACCTGCCGGCGACGGAGACCGGCCGTGACGTACAGGCCAAGCTCGTCGCCGTGGGTCTGGAGGTCGAGACCGTCGAGCAGATCGGCGCCGGCCTCAAGGGCCCGCTGGTCGTCGGACAGGTACTGACCATCGAGGAGCTGGAGGGCTTCAAGAAGCCCATCCGCTTCTGCACCGTCGACGTCGGCCACGCCAACGGCACCGGTGAGCCGCAGGAGATCGTCTGCGGAGCCCGTAACTTCTCCGTCGGTGACAAGGTCGTCGTGGTCCTTCCGGGCGCCGTCCTGCCCGGCGACTTCGCGATCGCCGCGCGCAAGACGTACGGCAAGACCTCGCACGGCATGATCTGCTCCACCGACGAGCTCGGCATGGGCGACGACGGCACGCACGGCATCATCGTGCTGCCGCCGGAGCACGAGGTCGGCACCGACGCGATCGAGCTGCTCCAGCTCGTCGACGAGGTCCTCGACATCGCCGTCACGCCGGACCGCGGCTACTGCCTGTCCATGCGCGGCGTCGCCCGCGAGACCGCCATCGCGTACGGGCTCCCGCTGCGCGACCCGGCGCTCCTCGACGTGCCCGCGCCGAACGCGTTCGGCTACCCGGTCAAGGTCGCCGACCCGATCGGCTGTGACAAGTTCACCGCGCGCACCGTCGTCGGCCTCCAGCCCGAGGCGCGCTCCCCGATCTGGCTGCAGCGCAGGCTGCAGAAGGCCGGAATGCGCCCCATCTCGCTCGCCGTCGACGTCACCAACTACGTGATGCTGGAGCTCGGCCAGCCGCTGCACGCCTACGACCGCACCCGCCTCGACGGGCCGATCGGGGTGCGCCGCGCGCAGCAGGGCGAGAAGCTCACCACCCTCGACGGCACGGCCCGCGTCCTGGACGCCGAGGACCTGGTCATCACCGACAACCGCGGGCCGATCGGCCTCGCGGGCGTCATGGGCGGCGCCAACACCGAGGTCGCGGACGTCCAGGAGGGTGCGCACACCACCACCGAGGTCGTCATAGAGGCCGCGCACTTCGACGCGATCTCGATCGCCCGGACCGCGCGTCGCCACAAGCTGTCCTCCGAGGCGTCCAAGCGCTTCGAGCGCGGCTCCGACCCGCAGGCCGCGGCCGCCGCCGCGCAGCGCACCGTCGACCTGCTGGTGCTGCTCGCCGGTGGCACCGCCGAGGCCGGTGCCACCGAGGTCAGCGCCCCGTCCGCGCCCCGCACCATCGCGATGCCGGCGGACCACCCCGACCGGGTGGCCGGTGTCGGCTACGGCCGCGAGACCGTCGTACGCCGCCTCCAGGAGGTCGGATGCGACGTCTACGGGCAGGACGAGCTGATCGTCACCGTGCCGTCCTGGCGCCCCGACCTCAGCGAGCCGAACGACCTCGCCGAAGAGGTCATCCGTCTCGAGGGGTACGAGAACCTCCCGTCCACCCTCCCGACGCCGCCGTCCGGCCGCGGTCTCACCGACCGCCAGCGGCTGCACCGAAGGATCGGCCGGGCGCTCGCCGGAGCCGGCTACGTCGAGGCGCTGAACTACCCGTTCATCGGCGCCGCCGTACTCGACCAGCTCGGGCTCGACACCGACGACGCCCGCCGTCGTACGGTCGAGCTCGTCAACCCGCTCTCCGACGAGGAGCCGGCGCTGCGCACCACGCTGCTGCCGGGTCTGCTCGGCGCACTGCGGCGCAACGACGGCCGGGGCAGCCACGACCTCGCCCTCTTCGAGACCGGCCTGGTCTTCAGGCCGACCGGCGCGGAGACCAAGGCCGTACGGCTGCCCGTCGACCGCCGTCCCACCGACGAGGAGATCGCCGGGCTCGACGCCACGCTGCCGCGCCAGCCGCGCCGCGCCGCGGTCGTCCTCGCGGGCGCCCGCGAGCAGGCCGGCTGGTGGGGCAGGGGCCGTCCGGCCGACTGGGCGGACTCCATCGAGGCCGCCCGGACGATCGCCCGCGAGGCGGGTGTCGAGGTGACCGTCCGGAGCGACCAGCACGCGCCGTGGCACCCGGGTCGCTGCGCCGCGCTGTACGTCACGGTGAACGGCGCGGAGACCCTCTTCGGGCACGCCGGTGAGCTGCACCCGCGCGTCATCAAGGAGCTCCACCTGCCGGAGCGCACCTGCGCCATGGAGGTCGAACTCGACGTCCTGGAACAGGCTGCCGACGGCGTGCTCCAGGCGCCCCGGATCTCTGCCTTCCCGGTGGCGACCCAGGACGTCGCGCTGATCGTCGCGGAGAACGTCCCCGCCGCCGAGGTGGAGCGGGCGCTGCGCGAGGGCGCGGGTGAACTCCTCGAATCGCTGCGGCTGTTCGACGTCTTCACCGGCGACCAGATCGGTGCGGGCCGCAAGTCCCTGGCGTACGCGCTGCGGTTCCGCGCCGCGGACCGCACGCTGACCGTCGACGAGGCCTCGGCCGCGCGCGACGCCGCGGTGGCGCTCGCCGCCGAGCGGACGGGCGCGGTGCTGCGGGGCGCGTGAGGCGCCCTCGTCCTCGACCGCCGGGCGGGCCGGATCTCCGGCCCCCCCCGCGCGGTCGGGGACGTTTCGGAGCCCGCCGGGGACGACACGGCTCCGCCCGCCCGCTCGGCGGCCGGTGCCGCCGCGGCGTGGTGGTGCGGGTCCTTCGGCTGTCGGCTCCACCGGCTGCCGGTCTTTGGGCCGACAGCCTGGAGCGCTCGTCCGGGTCCGGGTTCAGCCGACGGCCCAGTCGTGGAGGACGTCGCTGCGGTGGGCGTCGAGCTCCGGGGTGGTGGAGGGCGAGGCGTGGGGGGTGTGCTGGAACGCGACGGGTTGGCGCAGTGCGGTCATGCCGTCCAGGGCGGGGTGTTGGAAGTGTCCGGTGACGCCCCGGTGCCGGACGCTGTCGAGCGCCTGCTGGAGATCCTGTACGGGGCCGGCGGGAACGCCCTGCTGTCCGGCGAGCGCGACGACGTCGGCGGCGGAATGCTGCCGCGTCCAGGACTCGATGGTGGCGCGGACCTCCGGTTCATGGGCGGTGCGTGCCTCGTCCGTGCGGTACGTGGGGTGGTCGGCGAGATCCGGGCGTCCGATCAGGACCAGCAGGTTCTGGAAGGTGCGGTCGTTGGCGGCGGCGAGGACGACGGGGGCATCGGCTGCCTGGTAGACCCCGAACGGGGTGGAGACGGGATGGCGGTTGCCCACGCGGGTGGGCGGGGTGCCGTTGGCGGCCAGCAGGCTGGCGTTGGTGAGCTGGAGGGAGACCATCGCATCGAGCATCGCGATGTCCAGGTGCTGCCCCCGTCCGGTGCGGGCGCGTTCGACGAGGGCGGCGCAGATCGCCCATGAGCCGTACAGGCCGGCCTGCAGATCGGCGATGGACTCGCCGACCTTGGTCGGTTCGCCGTCGGCCCGGCCCGTGGTCTCCATGATCCCGGACATGGCCTGGATGATCAGGTCGTAGGCGGGACGGGCGGACATCTCACCCGTCTGCCCGAATCCGGAGATGCTCGCGTAGATCAGGCCCGGGTTGCGGGCGAGCATCGCTTTCGCGCCGACGCCCAGCCGGTCGGCGACGCCCGGCCGGAAGTTCTCCACGAGTACGTCCGCGCGGTCCACCAGGGACCACAGCGTGCGCAGGTCCTCATCGTTCTTGAGATCGAGCGCGATGCTGCGCTTGTCCCGGTTGAGCATGGCGAAGTAGACGCTCATGCCGTCCACGAACGGCCCGAGATGCCGGGTGTCGTCGCCGTTGGGGGGCTCCACCTTCACGACGTCCGCGCCGATGTCGGCCAGCAGGGACGTACAGAACGGGCCGGCCAGTACCCGGGACAGGTCCAGCACACGGATTCCGCTCAAAGCCGGCATGGCAACTCCTTCGTTCGACTGCGCCGAACGCTAGGAGGAGCAGTCGGCACACGGTATGTGCAGCGGCACGGAGAAGGACCCCGCCGTCGTGCGTTCGCACATTGCCGGTGGCAGGCGGCAGGTGGATGACTGAAGACATGAACACCTCTGAACAGTCTCCGCAGGCGGACCTGCCGTACCGGATGCCCAGCGAGTACGAGGACTTCCGGCTGTCCGTGCGCGCCTTCGCCGACGAGCGGATCCAGCCCCTGGCGTCGATCGCCGACGCCGAGGACGTCTTCTCCGAGAAGGGCTACGCGGAACTTGTCGCCGCGCAGTTCCATGCGCTCGGCGTTCCCGAGCGTTACGACGGGGCGGGGGCGGACGCACTGGCGCAGGCCATCGCCATCGAGGAGATCGCCCGGGTGTCCGCGGGCATATCCACCGTGCTGACCTCCAACAAGCTCGGCGTCACCCCGCTGCTGCTCGCCGGATCCGTCGAACAGCTCGACCGGTATCTGCCGAAGGTGGCCGCCGGCGAGGCGCTGTGCGCCTACGCGATCTCCGAACGGGAGGCGGGCAGCGATGTCGCCGCGATGACCTGCCGGGCGGTGCCCGAGGGGGACGGCTGGCGGCTTACGGGCACCAAGAGCTGGATCACCTCGGCCGGCGAGGCCGCGGTCCTGATCGTCTTCGCCGTCACCGATCCCGGGCAGGGCAAGCGTGGCATCTCGGCCTTCATCGTGGAGGACGCCGACGACGGGATCTCCTACGGTGCCCCGGAGCGCAAGATGGGCCTGCACGGCTCGGTCACCAAGGAGGTCCACTTCGACGGTGTGTACCTTCCCGGCGACCGGCTGCTCGGCCACCGTGGCCGCGGCCTGCACCTGGCGCTGGAAACGCTGGACCACACCAGGATCTCCATCGCGGCACAGGCCGTAGGCATCGCACAGGGAGCGCTGGACTACGCAGCGGACTACGTACGCGAGCGGCAGCAGTTCGGCCACCCGGTCGCGGAGTTCCAGGGGGTCCAGTTCATGATCGCCGACATGGCGATGCGTATCGAGGCCGCCCGCTCGCTGACCTACCGCGCCGCCGCGGCCTCGCAGGCCCGCGCCGGTGACCTCACCTTCCTCGGCGCCGCCGCGAAGTGCCTCGCCTCCGACACGGCCATGGCGGTCACGACCGATGCCGTCCAGCTCCTGGGCGGAGCCGGCTACGTACACGATCACCCGGTGGAGCGGATGATGCGTGACGCCAAGATCACGCAGATCTACGAGGGCACCAACCAGATCCAGCGGGTCGTCATGGCACGGCAGGTACTGGGCCGCTGAGCCCCGCCCCACCCGGTGCGGCGAGAGCCCCGAGGGCCGGCGGGCCGCGCCGGATCAGTCATCCGGTGGCGCCAGGACCTGAAGGGCCAGCCACAGTTCCAGCCGGTCCTGGGTGGAACCGAGCCGCTTGCCCAGCAGCCGCTCGATCTGGCCGATCCGGTACCGCAGCGAATTGCGGTGCAGGTTCATGGCCCGGCACGTGTCCGCCATCGAGCCGTCGTGTTCGAGGTAGAGGCGCACGGTGGCCTCCAGCGCCGCGCCGTGGGCGGCATCGTAGCGGCGCAGGGGTTCCAGCAGGCTACTCGCGAGTTCCGCCAGTGGAAGGTCGGCGCTGCTCAGGATCAGGCCGGGGAGTGACAGCGTGCGGCATTCCTGCACGCCGGATCCCTGCCCCTGGGCGTGCCGGGCCTCGTGATAGCCGATGCGGATGCCGTGGGAGCCGCGGTGCAGGCCACTGACGCCGACCGCCGCTGCCGTGGGCCGGCCGTCGAGGTAGTGCAACAGCCGGTCGGCGACCGTCCGCGCGTCGCCGTCCGCACCGACCACCACGACGATGCCGTCGTCGAGCGGGCACATGGGGTACGGATCGGACCGGCCCTGCAACAGTGCGACCAGGTCGAGGGGGCGCTGCCGCAGCAAGGAGGCCGCGTGTGCGGAGCTCGCCACGACCACCCGGTGGCTGCCCTGCGGATCCAGCCCCAGCTGGGCCAGCTTGCGCTGCGCCTCCTTCTCGGGGAGACCGTGGTGGACGATGTCCGCGATCACCTGCGCGACCAGCTCGCGGCTGCCGGACACCAGCGCCTGGCGCCGCGCGATCTCCAGGCCGACGAGGTTGGCCGTCGGCGCGAGCAGGGTGACCTGCTCACTGGGGCCCCGGGCCGCGATGTACCCGACGACGACGCCATCCGCCCGCACCGGAAGGGACACGGTTCCCGACGTGGCCGCTGTCTGCGGCTGGTTCGAGGCGGCGGCCACCTCCTCCACCGGCCAGCGCGCGGCCGACGGGTGCTGCTCCAGCACCGTGCCCGCCGTGTCGAGGACAGCGACCTCCGCGGTCAGGTGCTGGGCCAGCACGGCGACGAGATGACGCAGGCCGCGGCCCGCGAGCAGGGCTCCCATGATCTCGTCCTGCAGGCGGATCATCAGCCGGGTCCGGGCGTACTGCTCGGCGAAGATCTGGTCCGCCGTCCACCGGCTGATCTGGATGAACGGGATGTCCACCGGGGACGTCAGCAGCGCGAGCCCGTGTCGTTCGGCGGCGTCCCGCAGCCCAGCCGGCACCCGGTCGTGAACCAGCCCGATCCCGATGCAGAGCGCCGCGACGGGCACGGCGACCAGGTCACGTACCAGCTGGTCCCACTCCCGGCGGGTACGCCTGCGCAGGCCGGTGGTCAGAACCAGCTCACCACCGCGCAGGAAGGGGACCGGATCCTCCAGCTCGGTGGTGGAGGACCAGCTGATGGGCACCTCGGCCCAGTCACCGGGATCGGTGACCGCGGTCAGCCGCAGTTCACGCTGGGCGAGCAGGTGAGACACAAGCACGGGCATCAGCACAGGCTGCCACAGCCCGCAGCACCGAGAGCTGTGCGCATGCACAGGATGAAGCCCTCGAGACCGGTCACCTGCACATCTGTCCCGTACGGTACCGGCCCCACCGTCTCCACCACCGGCGTGACCGTACCGCCACGGGGACCGCCCGGTACGGACACCACCGCAGGCACGAAGGGAGCATGGACACGCGTTCCGGAGCACCCGCCGTCGGGCCCCCGACGCCCACTCCCGTGATCGAGCCGCTTAGCAGCCGATGACGAGGCCGTGGCCGCTGAAGACGGTGTCCCCGGCGGTGATGACGGCGTCGGCGCCCCAGCCACGTCCGCCGGCCGCCGGGCCGCGAAGTAAGGAGGGGCGCATCCGGTCACCGGACGCGCCCCTCCCGTGCTCGCCGAACGGCGAGGACCGCACGCGGGCCCCGGCCCGGCCCGGGGGAACCCGGCGCCGTGCCGACCCCGTAGCCACCCTCCGATCCGTGGGCAGTGGGGTGTGCGATCCGGCGCCGTCCGCGCCGCCACGGAGTGTTGGGCAGGTCGGCGGAAACGGACGGCGCGGGTGCGGGTCGTCGGCTGTACGAGGGGGAGCAGACGACCCGGCCGCCTCTTGCGAGACGACTGATTCAACCGATCCGGGCCCCGGAGTGCCAGAGCGTGCGGCGGGACGGTTCGGGCATTCCGTTCACACCCCGTGTGAATCGTGCTCCACTGGTGCGACACGTTTCGGCGTGCCGAACCACCGGAGGGGCACATGGGGGCAACGGAGCCCAACATTCTGCTGGCGGCCCTGATCGAGGAGGCGGGTGTCTCCCGGGCCGGCCTCGCCGCGCACATCAACCGGGCCGGCCGCTCCCGCGGACTGTGCCTGCGGTACGAACACACCGCGGTGGCCCGTTGGTTGAAGGGGCAGCGCCCCCGCGGCCAGGTACCGGACCTGGTCTGCGAAGTGCTCGGGAACCGGCTGAACAGGCCTCTTTCGCTGGACGACATCGGCATGGCGGCTCCGGGCGCCGGTGCGGCCGGGCCCGCGTCCACGCTCGGCGGATTCGTCGAGCGGGCCACCGCGCTGTGGCGCTCCGACGCACAGCAGCGCCCGCACATACTCGCCTCGGCCGCCGTCACGGGTACCACGGCGGTGATGCCCGTCTGGGAATGGGAGAACCCGCCCGAGGACCTCGATGTCTCCCGCAGCGGTATCACCCGGGTCGGCGCGGCCGACATAGTGACCCTGCGCGCGGCCCGTGCCCACTACGAACTCATGTACCGCAGAGCAGGCGGAATCGCGACCCGATCCCGCATCGTCGGCTTCCTCAACGCGGAGACCGCCCCGTTGCTGCGTGGCGCGTACAGCGATGCGACGGGGCGCCAACTGCACCGGGCGACGGGCGGGTTGGTGGCCGTCGCGGGCATCTGCGCCTACGACTCCGACGCGCACGGGCTCGCCCAGCGCTACTTCCACCAGGCGCTGCGGCTGGCCAAGGCGAGCGGGGACCGGGGTCTCGGCGGCTATGTGATCGCCCTGCTCGTCAATCAGTCGCTGTGCCTCGCCGAGTACCGGCAGTCGGTGGCCTTCGCGCAGGCGGCGCTGCGGGCCGCCGGTGGCCACATCACTCCCGCGCTGGCCGCCGACCTGTATGCGATGCAGGCCAAGGCGTACGCCCACCTCGGCGACGCGGGCAGCGCCCTGGACTGCATCCGGCGCGCCGAGTCGGAGGCGGAACGCATCCGCCCGGGCCAGGAACCGGACGAGACGGGGTACGTCCAGCCGGGCCTGGTCGATGTGCAGGTGGCCGAGGCGCTGCTCAGCCTCGGCGATCTGCCCGGGGCCAGGGAACACGCGGCGGCGGCCGTACGGACCCCGGCGCACGACCGCGGCCGGGTGCACCGGCTCGCCATGCTGACCCATATCGAGCTGCGCCAGGGCGAGGCGGACCGGGCGGCGGCCACCGCCGTGGAGATGGCCGAGCGGGCCAGGGGCATGGAGTCGCAGCGGCTGCGCGACCGGCTGCGCGCGGTGCGCGACGACCTGATCGCGAGCGGCTGCGCCGAGGCGGGGCGAGCCACCGAACTGATCGACGGGGCGTTGCGCGTACCGCTGTGAGTACCCCCGCGCATGCGCACCCGCCGATACCGGTACATTCCCCTCCGGTCCTGCGCCTGCTGCGATGTTGCCACCTACTTGTCGGAAGGTGGCACAACTGTGCAATGGACGAACCTGAACGAACAAACTGTGTATGAGAACCGCTGGTTCCGGGTCAATCTGGCAGATGTGGTCGTCCCCGACGGCCGCCATCTCGACCACTACCTGATCCGGCTCCGCCCCGTCGCGGCGGCCACCGTCGTCAACGAGGCCAACGAGGTGCTGCTGCTGTGGCGGCACCGGTTCATCACCGACAGCTGGGGCTGGGAGCTCGCCGCGGGCGTCGTCGAGGACGGCGAGGACATCACGGCCGCCGCGGCCCGGGAGATGGAGGAGGAGACCGGCTGGCGCCCCGGCCCGCTGCGCCCGCTGCTGACCGTGGAGCCGTCGAACGGTCTCACCGACGCCCGGCACCATTTCTACTGGTCCGAGGAGGCCACCTGGACCGGCCACCCCAGCGACGACTTCGAGTCCTCGCGCCGCGAGTGGATACCGCTCAAACTGGTGCCCGACATGATCGCCCGCGGTGAGGTCCCGGCCGCCGGCATGGTGGCCGGGCTGATGATGCTCCATCACTTACGGCTGGGGTGAGGCGCCCGGAACCGAGTGCGGGACCGGGCGGGGGC